>JAUCPW010000003.1 GCA_030373045.1 Candidatus Fermentibacter sp. | reverse complement strand
CGCTGTCTCGTGGGCTCGGAGATGTGTATAAGAGACAGATGCGGCCCGGCCCGTGGAAGAAAGCTGGTCGGGGCGACTGGATTCGAACCAGCGACCCCTTGAACCCCATTCAAGTGCGCTACCGGACTGCGCCACGCCCCGACCGGCCGGAAACTCTACGTCGAAACTCCGCCCCCGTCAACGGCCATCGGGTCCCTCCCGAGGGCTTCTATGATGGCCCGCAGCTCGTTGCAGGCTTCCGCCAGCGGGCTGCCTCCGGAGCCGGGGGCGGCTTCGGCCGGGATCTCGAGCTCCATCTGCTCCTGGCCGGCGGCGTGCCTCAGCTCCTCTATCTTCTGCCTGGCACCGTCGACCGTGAACCTCTCCTCGTAGAGGAGTCTCCGGATGAGCCTGATGAGCTCCAGGTCGCGCGGCCTGTAGACCCTGTTGCCGGACTGGTTCTTGGAGGGGCGCAGCATGGGGAACGCCGTCTCCCAGTACCTGAGGACGTGAGGCTTGAGGTCGGTCATGTCGCAGACCTCGCTGATCGAATAGTAGAGCCTTTCACTTTCCCTTGGCACCGTGCTTCACGTCCTTCTTCGATCCTGTCCGCGATCCATCACTGGTGACAGTCGAGTCGGAATCCTTCCCTCTCCTTGGCACCTTGCTTCACGTCCTTCTTCGATCCTGTCCGCGATCCATCACTGGTGACAGTCGAGTCGGAATCCTTCCCTCTCCTTGGCACCGCACTTCACGTCCTTCTTCGATCCTGTCCGCGATCCAGACACGGTATCCTCGAGCCTACTTCTTACTCTTGGTGCCGGGCCTGGCGTCATCCTTCGGGCCGCCCACGGGCTGCGTGAGCCTCTTCAGGAGCCTCTTCAGGAAGGGCTCCTCCTCGCCCAGGTGCTTCCTGACCTCGAGCAGATCCCGCTTCGCCCTCTCGTTGTCCTCGTTCCAGGACAGGGCGTCGTTCAGCGCGTCCCGGGCCTTCTGCCACTGCTTGCCCTTCATGTACGCCTCGCCCAGGAGGACATGGTTGTCGGAGTTGAAGTACTCGACTTCGCAGGCTATCCTGAGGTGGTCGGCGGCCTCGCGGTGGCGGAGCTTGCCGGCGGCGGCCCTGGCCAGCGCGCGCCGGAGCGCGGGCTGGCGCGGGTACTGCGGGATGAGCCTCTGCATCATGTCCGAGGCCTGCCAGAAGTTGCCCTGCTCGCAGAGCCTGTCGGCCTGCCGGATGGTCCGCCTGACCTTGTCGTCGAGCCTCTGGGCGGCACCGGCCCTGGGCTCCTCCCTGCCGGCCGCGGCTCCGGCGGAGGGTGCTCCGCGCTCCTCCCTCACGGCAGTCGATTCGATGCCCTGGATCGGGGAGAGGGTCAGGTCGTACTCGCGCCTGGAGGTGATGGAGCCGAGGACCTGGTAGGCCTCGTTGATCAGCATGAAGCGGGCGGTGGCCTCGGGGCCGCCGCCCGCTATGTCGGGATGCAGGCGCTTGGCGAGATCGAAGTAGGCCTTCTCTATGTCCTCCTTCGAGGCGTTCCTGGCCACTCCGAGGACCTGGTAGTGGTCCTGCTGCTCCCCCGCCTGCTCGGCGCCCGTCACTTGCGCGTCTGTCCCGCTACCTGAGCACCGCGAACCGGCTGGTGGCGCCGAAGCCCTGGCCGGTGACCTCGAGGGTGTACACCCCGGCCGGCAGCCCGTCGACGGGGATCGACACCTGGCTGGCGCCCTCCTGCAGGCTCATGCCGGGCATCTCGGAGACCACCCTGCCGGCGAGGTCTAGCACCCTGAGGTCGACCACGCCCTGGGAGACCAGGGTGACCGAGGCGGAAGCGGAGACCGAGGCGGGATTGGGCCACACCGGCCCGACCGAGAGCCCGCCGGACACGGGGGCGCCCTCCTGCTCCCCGATGCCCGTGAATCCCGGGGCCATCATGCAGATCCAGATGTTCATGTAGCGGCATGCCTCTTCCATCGCCGCCAGCCCCGAGGGGTTGCTCTGGTTGCCCCAGAAGCCGTCTTCATCGCATTCGACCGTAAGGGCCATGCACCTCGGGTGCCCGCCGCCGTTCCAGTACGTCCAGTCGACCGCGTCACCGTTGGCGTTGTAGCCCAGCACGTCGCCGCACTGGCCTGCGGCGTAGCCGTTGTACTCGGTCATGGCCGCGCTCCAGGCGGCATAGGTGGCCTCGTCGGGGGTGTTGCTGTTGTTGTAGCCGTAGGGCCTGAGCAGGTACCCGCCGTAGGTGTGGTAGTGGATGCCGCCCACGGGGTCGATCGAGTCGATCAGGTTCATGACGGCCTGGGTCTCGGGCTCGCTGCCGGCGCTCGGGCCGCGATACGTCTCGTCGTAGGGGTCGGGGCTGGAGCCCTCGTCGTCGTATCCCCACTGGTACGGGTAGTTCCTGTTGAGGTCGACCCCGTCCGGGGAGCTCTGGTTCTTGCGGACGTTGCCGCCCATCGGGTTGCAGTTGAGTATGTAGCTGTCGGGGTTGACGATGGGCACGAAGTAGACCTGTGTGTTGTCGAGGATCCAGGTGGCCATGGTGTCGCTGTCGTAATTGGTGGCAAGCCAGTCGGCAAAGTCGATGAGGCAGGCGTTGCCGCCCGGCTCGCGGGCGTGGGTGAGCGCCGTGAAGTACATCGCGGGCTTGTACGCCCCTCCGACCGAGCTCGACATGCGGATCATCATGATGTCGCGGCCCTGGACGGAGGTGCCTATAGACACGGGCGTGTCGACCAGGTCGGAATGCTCGGCCGAGAGGGTGGCCCAGAAGGCGTTGTTCTCCTCCCAGCTGTAGTATGCTCCGGCATCGCCCCTGTTCTCGTCGGTCAGCATGCCCCACTCGACCGGCAGGACATCATACCTGCCGGAGTAGAAGGCGGCGCGGCCGGTCTCCCTGTCGGGGAGACAGACGTCGATCCAGCCCTCCCTGGCGTTGGCGGCGGCGATGTCCATCCCGTCGGCCGCGAGAACGTCGAGCGTTCCCGGCGATACATCGAAGATCCGCACGAGCCTGTCGGCCGATGCGGGCACCGCGGCAGCCAGGATCAGCAGAAGAGAGCCGAACCTCATCTCAGCCTCCATGGTTGTTGACTTCCGGCGTATGAACAGCTAGTTTCGTGCCTCGAAACGGATAACACCGGGGGCCTCGAAGAGTTCCTCCGGGAGAGCACGGGTTTTCCCAATACTGCGAAAGGAGACCACGCTTGGCAAGGAGCGCCAGTGCGGCCAAGAACATGAGGAAGGATGCCAGGAGGCATCTCCAGATCAAGAGCCAGCTCCGCACGCTCAGGACCGCGATGCGCCGCGTGCGCGAGGCCTCTACGACCGAAGAGGGCGCCGAGGCGATGAAGACCGCCCAGTGCCTGCTCGACAGGGCCGGCCGCAAGCGGATAATGCACCCGAACACAGCCGACCGCCTCAAGAGCCGTCTCGCGGCCAGGATCAGAGAGCGCGGCTGATCCTCTCGATCAGGCTCCTGCCGCCGGGCATGTCCTTCACCGAGTAGCCCCCGGCGGCCAGGGCGTCGCGCATCCCGTCGGCCTCTGCGAACAGCTTCCGCTCCCTGAGCATTGACCTGTATTCGGACAGCAGTCCGAGCAGGAGGGGCTCCGTATCGGAGGATCCGGATGCCGCCCTGGCCGAGAGGCCCAGCAGTTCGCAGGCCATCAGCGAGAGCCCGCCCGACATCGCGGCCCTCTGACCCGGCTCGACACCTGTCTCCAGCGCCTGGTTGCACTTCCTGACGTACTCGAACAGCACGGCCACGGCTCCGGGCGTGTCCAGGTCGTCCGAGAGCCTGCCCGTGAATGCGGTCGCGGCCTCCTCCACGAACTGGAGCGCGGAACCGGGCGGCGGGCTGCCGGGATCGGACGGTCCCAGCCTCGAGGCCAGGTCGCGGATCCTCCCAAGGGCGCTCGCGGCGGACGACAGCCCCTCGTCGGAGAAATCCAGAGGGCTGCGGTAGTGGCTGCGCAGGATGTAGAGCCGGATGGTCATGGGTTCGTACCGCTCGAACATCTCCTTGAGCGAACGGGCGTTCCCGAGGCTCTTGCCCATCTTCTGGCCGTCGATCGTCACCATGTTGTTGTGGAGCCAGAATCTCGCGAACTGCCTCCCGGTCGCGGCCTCGCTCTGGGCTATCTCGGACTCGTGATGCGGGAAGACGTTCTCCAGCCCTCCCCCGTGGATGTCGATGGTCTCGCCGAGGTAGCGCATGGCCATCGCAGAGCATTCGAGGTGCCATCCCGGGAAGCCCCAGCCCCAGGGCGAGCGCCACTTCAGGATGTGCCCCGCGTCGGCCTCCTTCCAGAGGGCGAAGTCGAGCGGATCGCGCTTGTCGGCCTGGACCTCGACCCTGGCTCCCGCGACGAGATCGTCGGGCCTGCGACCCGACAGCCTGCCGTAGCCGGGGAAGCTCCTGACGGAGAAATAGACGTTCCCCCCGGCCTGGTACGCGTGCCCCTTCTCGATGAGCGCCCTCACCAGCTCGATCTGCTCCGGGATGTGCCCGGAGGCGCGGGGCGAGATGTCGGGCCGGAGGTTCCCCAGCCTGTCCATGTCCTCGAAGTAGGACCTGGTGTACTTCTCGGCTATCTCCATGGGCTCGAGCCTCTCGAGCCTGGCCTGCCTCTGGAGCTTGTCGTCGCCCGTCTCTGAGTTCTCGGACAGGTGACCCACGTCGGTGATGTTCTGCACATACCTGACCCGGTAGCCTTCATGCCTCATGAACCTCACCAGGACGTCGAAGGAGACGTAGCTCTTCGCGTGACCGAGGTGGCTGTCGCCGTAGACCGTCGGCCCGCAGACGTAGACTCCGGCCGAAGGGGGCGACAGGGGCTCGAAGTCCCTGGTGGAGCCTGTAAGCGTGTCGTGGAGCCTAAGCATCCCGCCCTCCGAAGTAGTCTATCCTCATGGCCCGGCGGACCCGGCCGAGCGTCTCGTCCGCCTCGGCGCAGGCCCTCTTCGTGCCCTCGACCAGGATCTCGTCGATCAGGCCCGGCCCGGAGAAGGCGGCCCGCCTCTCGCGCATCGGGTAGAGCAGGGCCTCCAGGACCTCGACCATCCGCTTCTTGCACGCCACGCAACCGATGGTGCCCGCCCTGCAGCTCTCCTCGACGGACTGCGACTCCTGCGCATCGAACGCCCTGTGGTACGCAGCTATCGTGCAGATCTCGGGATGGCCGGGATCGGACTTGTGTATCCGCGCGGGATCCGTGACGGCCGACATCACCTTCTCGCGCACGACGGCCGGCTCGTCGGAGAGATGGATGCAGTTGCCGAGGGACTTGGACATCTTGGCGGAACCGTCCGTGCCCACGAGCCTCGGAACGCGGCTGACGAGAGCCTCGGGCTCGGGGAAGACGGGGCCGTAGAGCTCGTTGAACCTCCCGGCCACGAACCTGGTCATCTCGATGTGCGGGAGCTGGTCCTCCCCCACCGGCACAAGGTCGGCCCTGCAGAAGAGGATGTCCGCCGCCTGGCTGACGGGATACCCCAGGAAGCCGTAGGTCATGTCGGTATATCCGTACGAGCCGGCCTCGGACTTGATCGTGGGGTTGTGCCTGAGCCTGTTCACCGTGACGAGCATGGAGAAGAAAACGGTCAGCTCGGCGATCCCCGGGACCATGCTCTGCACGAACATGACCGACTTCTCCGGGTCGAGCCCGGCCGAGATGTTGTCCAGGGCCACCTGCCTGACGTCGTCCGAAAGGCGGTCCGGCCTGTCGAAGTTGGTCGTGAGCGCCTGCACGTCGGCGACTATGATGAAAGTCTCGTACTGGTCCTGCAGGGCGGCCCTGTTGAGAAGTGAGCCCACGAGATGACCGAGGTGGAGGGCTCCGGTGGGCCTGTCGCCCGTGAGAATGCGCTTCTTCATCATGCTCCGTGGGCGGGTCTGCCCGGGAATCCGGGAGCGTCGGCCTCCCTGAAGGAGGTCAGGTCGATCTCTCCGGTATGGGTGTCGAGAATCCTGTACACGTCGTCCACCAGGGGCTTCAGCCTGGGGCACAGCCTGGAGTAGTCATCGAGGTACCTCATGGTCCTGGGCAGGGAGTCGAGATAGCCGGCCCGCTCGAAGGCCCTGTACTGGTAGGCGAACGTCCCGGCGGCCTTCAGGCTCCTCTGGCAGGCGCAGGCCGCGACCCTGAACAGGTTCGACCTCCCCGTGGAGTGCAGGAACTTCCTCGCCAGGGTCTCCCATGTGGAGCCGATGTCGACGTAGCTGTCCCTCAGAATGCTCACCAGGTCGTATTCGGGAGGGCCGAACCGCGCGTCCTGCCAGTCCACCATGACTACCGAGCCGGACCTTATCATCAGGTTGGCGCTGTGGAAGTCCCTGTGGGCGAAGACACGCGGACCTTCGGAAACCAGCGCGCAGAGGTTCCGGAAATGCTCCTGGAGAGCCTTAACCTCGTCGGGCGGGACGCGGAGCAGCCTGAAGAAGAGGTGTTCGAGAGTGTGGTCGAGTTCGGCGGCGAAGAAGCTCGCGGTGAAATGGCGCCTCCCCGCGATCGACTCGGCGCATTCGGACTGCGTGAGCTCCCTCTGCATGCGCTCGAGGAGCTCGAGGGCGTCGCCCAGCGACTTCCTGTAGCCTGCGGGAGGCAGATCCAGGAGCCTCGTGTCGCCCAGGTCCTCCATGATGGCCCAGCCGGCGGGGATGTCCGTGAAGTAGAGCTCGGGCACCGGGAACTTCCTGGAATGCAGGAGGTTGTTGATGTCGACCCAGGAGTCCATCGGGATCCTGCCGCTCTCCATCGCTATGAAGGACTCGTACTGCGTCACGACGCGGAAGAAGGACCGCCGGGAAGCGTCGCCGGCCAGCGGGGTGAATCCCGTGACGGGCCCCACCCTGCTCCGCACCCATTCCTCGAACATTCCGAGCGTACCGGTCTCAGATATCACCCTGGCTCCCCGGGAAAGCCCGTCGGCGGCCCGAACCGCCGCACGGGTCAGAGTCTACTCCATTCCGGCACCGGGTGGCGAGCCGCCGCGCACCTCGTCCCATGGGAGCACCGACGAGACGAGTTCCCCTCCCGCCAGTTCCGATCCGTCGAGCATCACCGAATCGGCGAGCCGCGATCCTCTCCGCACCCGGCAGCCCCTGCCCACGAACCAGCGGCCCGAGAGTGCGGCTCCATCCTCCACGACCGCCTCCGGATGGACGAAGGAACCCGTCGAGAGGAGCCCCGCCCTGTAGCTCTCCACGGAGCCCGTGTCGATCCACGAGGCCCCTGGTCCGGCTTCGTGCACCGCGAGCCTCATCCCGGCCTCCGAGGCGGATCTGGCGAGCCCGTCGAACATTCCGGCGCCGGGCATCCTCGAAGCCAGCCCGAACACACCCGGTTCCATGATGCCGATGCCCCAGTAGTGCATCCCGCAGGGCCCGCATCCGAACGAACCGTCACCCCCCGCCGCTAGCCTCCCGTATCCTTCGAGGGGGGGACCGGCGAGCACGGTCCAGTCGCTGCCGGAACTCCTGTGCGCCGCGAGCATCGCTCCAGGGTCGGCATCCGTCACCATGTCCGTGTTCACCACGAACCATGTCCCCCGGGCCACGCCGGCGAGTCCGGCGACTGTCCTGCAGGCGCCCAGCGGCCTGCTCTCGAAGAGGATCCCGCACTCCGACCCCGTGGCCTCCTCGATCGTCCGTCTCACCAGATCGGGGCACCTCGAGGCGTTGGCCATCATCCTGCCGGGTCCCAGGGCGCCCAGGGAGGCTGCCAGTCTTCCCAGGACCGTTCCCGCTCCCCACGGAAGAAGCGATTTTGGCCTGAGAAAGGAAAGGGGTTCCGCCCTGGTGCCGCTGCCCGCGGTCAGGAACAGAACCCCCTCGAGCGGGACAGGCTGTGGTTCAGCCGTAGATCTGCTTCCTGTTGCAGTCGCAGAGCTTGATCCTTCTCCGCTGGGGACGCCAGTTCCCCTGGTCGTCGGTGACTGAGGCGTAGTGCACGACAGGAACCTTGTCCTTGCCGCACACCGGGCAGTTCTCGTGAGCGATCGTCCTCACCTCGTGGGCGAGTTTCGCGGTAAAGCTGCGATCCTTCTTCGGCATTGCCTATCCTCTCCTGCTCATGGACGGAACGGCCCCCGCCGCCGCGAGGACCGCGTCGAGCCTCTTCCTGTCTCCTGTCTCGCGGAAGGCCGCGAACGCAGCCTCCAGCATCGATCCGACGCCCCTGCGGACCTGGACGGCATCGTACCTGCCGCCTGCGGCCCACCAGAATGGGCACGAGTATAACATCCCGTCGGCGAGGGCCGCAACATCCCTTCCCGGGCACCCCCGCGCCCACGGGAGCACCAGGTCCCTGAGCGCGTACAGGGCGGAATGGTCCGGAACGTCGGGATCGCTCCACAGGGGCCAGGGGACTCCCCTGTCGAGGTCGGCCGGAGTGGTGGACCATGAACCGCGCGGGACGTCCCCCTCGCGCGCAGGGAACGCTCCGGCCACTTCGGACAGGGTCGAGAGCCGGGCTCCGCCGGCTTCCGGGACCGTCTCCAGGAACGGTATGAGGAATCTCTCGACGGCTCCCTTCCTGTGATGTCCGAAGGTCTCCCCGTCGAGGGCGATGACGATGTACGCGTCACGGCCGCCGGACCAGCGGGAGAGCCCGTCCAAAAGGCGCAGGGCGGTGGATCCCCCGTCGGTCTCGTGGAACGCTATCCTGTTGCTCCAGAAGTTGCTCCGCAGGAAGACGCGCAGCCCGCCCACCGAGGGTATCCAGTCGAACGGGGCCTGCCTGCCGGAGTGGACCCAGGGGATGTCGTCGGTGATCGTCCAATCCAGCCCCAGGCGGGAGAAGAGGGAGGCGAGGGACGGATCCCAGGCCATCTCGGGAGGGAACACGCCCCGGATCTCCCTGCCCGGCAGGAAGGAGGCGTTCCCTTCGGTGTTGAGCCCGATCTGCCTCTCCGCCTCCGACGGAGGCACCAGGGGCAGTATGGGGTGGTAGGCCCCCGATGTGCAGAGTTCGAATCCCCTGGCGCCCGCCAGGATTTCGAGGGTCCCGGGCGCGCTCTCGGAGAGCCGCCTGGTCAGGGACAGGTTGATGTTGAGCGTCACCCCCGCACCCGTGGCGGCCAGGGCACGGGCGAGGGGCGCATAGCATTCCCGGTCGATCAGGGCGAGGGTCTCCGCGTCCTGGGTGGGAGGCTGGTAGAGATGCAGGAGCAGGGCGACCCGATTCATCCCGGGAAGCTCACCTCGACCGTGTCGCCTTCCGAGAGGCCCGTGAAGAACGAGGCGCTGCCCCCGCTGAGGGCGACCTCGAGCAGGCCGCAGCTCCCTTCGAGGAGCAGGAGGCCGGGGCGCGCGGGACCGTAGGTGTCGGCCGGCCTCAGAGTGAAGCTGCTGCCCCTCGGATTCCTCAGGGCGACGGGCTCGCGCCCGCCGAGATCCTCCCACGTCAGCCAGAGTATGCAGTTGCCGAAACCGTCCACCCTCGCTATCGGGACATCGAGCACGCCTCCCCTGGCCGAGGCCGAGCCCTTCGGGAACCTCACCAGCGTGGCCGGGTCGACCGCTTCGAGCGATTCCATCCAGCCCCTGTCGGAGAGCGCCCTTGCCAGGGCGGGTGCGAAGATGTCCCTGCCGTGGAAGGTCGGACTGCAGGCGTGCGCGGGCATCGGCAGGGAGAAGGCCCTCTCGGTGTCCACCCAGCTCAGGAGCCCGTTGTCGGGGCAGGCGGTCACGCATCCCCCGCACTCGGCGAGGATCGCCCTCCGGGAGGTGCCCACGCCGGGATCGACCACGGCCAGCACGCCCGATCCGCGCGGAAGGCGTGGCAGGCTCACCATGAGGTCGAACGCTCCTCCGCGGATGTCGCCCGGCGGGATGCAGCACGTGAGGTCGACGAGGTTCGCCTCCCCTCCGAGAGCTCCGAGGAGGGCCGCCTTCATCTGGCCGCAGTAGGTGTCCCTGGATCCGAAATCAGACAGGACGAAAACGTTGTGGATCATCTGTGCCTCACTACGACCAGCGTCTGGTCGTCCGCTCTGGGCTGCCCGGCCGAATGCCTCTTCACCGCATCCAGGATCCTGGAGACTATCTGCCTGCTCGAGAGGTCCCTCGATCTCAGGGCCACATCCACGAGGCGGGAGAGGCCGAACTCCTCTCCATCCCGGTCCATGGCCTCAGTGATGCCGTCCGTGTACAGGATCAGCACGTCGGCAGTCTCGAGGTTCATGAAGCCGTGCTCGTACTCGGCTCCCGGAACGGCGCCGAGGAGGAGCCCGCCCTCGGTGAGCAGCTTCGTCTGGCCCTCCCTCTTCACCAGTACCGGAGGATTGTGGCCGGCGTTGACGTAGGTCAGGAGGCCGCTGTCCAGGTTCAGCACGCCGTAGAAGAGGCCGGCGAGGGAGGAGCCCTCCGCCCCTGCCGAGATCGAGTCGTTGACACGGCGCATTATCTCGCTGATCGAATAGACGTTCTGGACCTGTGCGTTGAGGTTGCCCTTCAGGCTGGCCATGGTCAGGGCCGCGGGGATGCCCTTCCCCGTCACGTCGCCTACCGCCAGCCCGAGGTTGTTCTCGGGCAGCTCGAAGAAGTCGTAGTAGTCCCCGCCTATCTCGCGCGCGGGGCTGTAGAAGGATTCGACGTCGTAGGACTCCAGCCTCGGGGCGTGGTCGGGGAGCAGGTCCTTCTGAATCTCCCGCGCCGTGCTCAGCTCCTCCTGGATGGTCGCTCCGGAGGAGACTCTGTTCAGGAGCAGGTCGGGCAGCCTCCTGCGGACAGGTTCCGAAGCCAGCAGCACCGGGCTCGAGGTCACGAGCCTGGCCGATTCCATCCGGATCTTCTCGTCCGGGTCCTTGAGGAGCCCCGAGACGATCTCGGCGGTATCCGGCTCGGACAGGAGCTGGTGGTGCTCCTCCAGGAGGGATACGACCTCGCGCCTGACCCCGGGCGAGGGATCGGCGGACGCATCGGCGAGACGGGAGAGCATCCCGGCCAGGGGCAGGTGGATGGCGTCAACCACCCCCCTGACGGCTCTCGCCCTCACGGTGGAGTCATCGTCGGCCAGGAGCTTCCCCAGCGCTTCGGAACACACCGGCCCGAGCCTGCCCGAGAGCCTGCCCAGGGCCTCTCCGGCCACGGCCCTGACGGACCTCTCCGGGTCGCCGGCCAGTGCGCCGAGGATGCGCTCGGCATATTCGCCTCCCAGGCCCTGCCTCAGGATGGCACGGGCGAGGGAAGCCCTCACCAGGGGCGAGGAGTCGGCGGCCAGGTCGTCCACGAAAACGCGCCCGTCCGCTCCGAGCGGGTCGAGATT
The DNA here is from genome assembly GCA_030373045.1 of Candidatus Fermentibacter sp. Taxonomy (NCBI): domain Bacteria; kingdom Pseudomonadati; phylum Candidatus Fermentibacterota; class Candidatus Fermentibacteria; order Candidatus Fermentibacterales; family Candidatus Fermentibacteraceae; genus Candidatus Fermentibacter; species Candidatus Fermentibacter sp. Next base: position 116,671 of record JAUCPW010000003.1, on the reverse strand, counting down.
CAGGATCACGAACCATGCGAGACGGGCCCTGGTCTCGGCCGGACCCGTTCCGACGAGCTTGCGGCACGAGAGGGCGGCTATCTCGACGAGGTCCCACCTCTGCCTGGCCATGAGCTGCCCGAGCGCTTCCCGGCCCTGGTAGGCCTCGGAACCGAGCGCTGTCTCCACGAGGTCTATCTGGCGCTCCCGGTCGAACACCCTGAAGTACCTCAGGATGAGCGACGCGAAGGGATGGTCGCCCGAGATGCGGCTCTTGGCGATGTTCCAGAGCCTGTCGTCCTCCTCGCGGGTGAGCCAGGAGTGGTTCATCAGGAGGCACGTGACTATGGCGGTCTGGTCCTTCTCCTCGAGATTCGAGACCAGGGCCCTCCTGACATCTCCGTCGAAGTACCTGAGCCTTCCGCCGATCTGCCTGGCCACCATGCCCTTGCCGCCCGACGGAAGCTTGCCCAGCAGGATCCACAGGAGATCCGTGAACTCCTCGGAGAACTCCTCAGGAGCCCTGTTCAGCAGACCCCATGCCAGCCTGGCCGAGAGCCTCCCGTTGCCCGAGGACAGCACGCCGTTGACGGCTTCCTTCTCGTCGGCGCCCACCCTGGGGAACCTGCTGCCGATGAAGGCCATCAGCTCCCCCCTGACCTCCTCCGACGGATCTCCGACCAGTGTCGAGAAGTACCCGCCGGGATCGTCGGCGAGCCCCCAGATCGAGATACCGTGCATGAAGGAGGCCCTCACAGAAGCCTCTGGGTCGGAGACCAGGCGCCCGAGGATGTCGCGGAAGCGGACGTCCGTTCTCGTCCACTGCATGGAGGCGGCCTCGGCGAGGCTCCTCCTCTTGCCGGGATCGGGGGATGACGACAGCCTGTCGCAGAGGCTGACTATCCCCCCGTCGACGGCGGACGGATCCTTGAGAAGGACCGTGAGAACGTCGACGAGGTTGTCCCCGTCCTCCTCGCGCGAGGCGGCATGGATCAGGACCGCCTTCTCGTCCGCGGAGAAGACGGGATGGAAGTGCGCGAGGCTGAAACCGGCCTTCCTGACCCTCGATTCGCGCGAAGAGAGTAGGATCTCGGAGATCGAATGCACCAGCGGGTCTCCGCGGGAGATCATGGTCCTGATCGCATCGTCGGCAGCATTCATCAGGGTCGCGTCGGACGTGGCGAAGTGGTGCTCGCCGTCTATCGTCACCCGCCTGAACGGGGCCACGCCCCTGGCCGCGTCGCTTCCGGCATATCGCGCCGCGAGCTCGTCGGGTGAGGGGAATCTCCCGGCGTGGATCAGGAAGAGCCTCTCCCAGAGGTCGAAGAGGGTATGCTGGAAGAGGTTCTCGGACACCAGGGGTTCGAACATCGAGATGAGCACGTGCTCCGCCGCGTCGACGGGATCCAGCGAGAGCAGCCTGTCGTACTCGTCGTGCCCCTGTTCGAGCCTCCAGCCCCTGCTCCCGGCAGGCGCGGGCAGGTTGACGTGGGCGTCGCCGTAGGATGCGAACAGGATCTCGAGCTTCGGGGAGGACGATGCGAGGACGAGCCTGCGCCTGTGCTCCGTGGCCCGGATCATCAGCGAAAGCGCGACGTCCCAGATGTAGGCCGACCAGATGCCCGTGAAGCGCCTGAGAGTGTCCAGATCGTAGAAGACCGCGCAGTCCTCCGGGCCCGTGAGAATGCTCTCGACCTTCCTGACATCGAGGTCGGCGGAGATCAGCTCGATCGGGTTGAGCCCCTCCCCGGCCGAGATCGACAGGAGGAGCCTCGCCATGGAGGTCTTCCCCGAACCGAGCGATCCGCTCAGGCAGACGAACCCCCGCCGCCTGAGGACGTCGAGGGCCCTGTCGAGGGAGGGAGTGTCGACCATCCCCCGGTCGATGTGCCCGAAGCTCTCGAGCAGGCTGTCGCCGCAGGGATAGGGGAGCCCGTCGCGGGAGACGTTCGAGAGCCATCCCGCAACCTGGCCGGAGATGATCCGGAGGGCTTCCTCGGGCGTTCCGAAGATCCAGAAGGTCTTCCAGGAGCGCAGCTTTGCATGGATCGCGTCCTCGGAGACCGGTTCGCCTAGGCTCAGGGCCGCCATGGGCAGCGACAGGGCGAATCCCTCGTAGAAGATCCTCCTGATCTCGTCGGAAGGATCTCCGTTGAAGACGAGGAGCACCGCGTCGGAATCGGACGGGCTGTCGACCAGCTCGACGCCGTCGGCCCAGGCAGGCGGCCGCGCCCTTCCGAGGTCGTTCCTGAGCAACTCGACCAGCCCGCCGGGGAATGTTCGCCTCTCGGCGGCGAGACAGAGTCGGAGGTATTCCACTTATGTGAGGGGCCAGGTCAGGGTGACCCTGGTGTTCCCTTCTTCGTCGAGGCCGAATTCGACCCATCTCGCGAGGTTCCGCGCGATCAGTATCCCGCGGCCCCTGTCGCAGAAGAGCTTCTCCCCCTCGCCGGGCTGGTAGCCGAGATCGCACTCCGGCTTCCAGGATCCGGTGTCGGACACCTTCACCAGCAGCCTTCCGGGGAGGACCTCGAAGTCGACCCTGACCTGCTTGTCGGCGTTCATCCCGTTGCCGTGCTCCATCCCGTTCTTGACGAGTTCGAGCACAGCGATGGAGAGGGATGTGAGTTCGTCCTCCTCGACTCCGGCGGCCAGACCAACCTTCTCGACGAAGACCTGGACGGGTTCGAGAAAGGTCTCGATGCTAGGGACGGCGAGGCTTATCGGGCTCAAGCCCCGGCACCGCCTCCGAAGCTTCTGATCGCCTCGGCTTCGTCCTGGAAGGTCTCGAAGATCGTGATGAGCTTCGTGATGATGAAGAGCTCGTGTATCTTCTTGGTGGCGTTGAGGATCTTTATCTCGCCGCCGGCCCTGCTGATCGTGGTGTGGCCCGACACGATCACACCGAGGCCCGAGCTGTCCATCCAGGACACCCCGCCGAGGTCGAGCAGCACCTTGTTGTGCCTGTCCTGGTTGACCACGTTCTGGAACGACGTCTTGAGCTCCATGAGCTCGGGGCCGCTAATGAGCTTGCCGGACACCCTGAGTATCGTCACGCCGTCCTTGATCTGCTCCTGGATCTTCAATGCACACCTCCGCGATGTATGGATCCCACTTTCGGCACGGATATCTCAAAGCTCGCCCCTGCTGTAAAGCCCCCGCCCCTGTCCGCCCAGGTCCAGGCCCGGGCATGGCGGTGAGGAGCCGGGAGCCGGGTCACAGGGCTTCCACGGTCTGGCGAAGGGTTCCCGGATCGGAGGAAGGCCTGCCGCAGGCCGCCCCCACGCAGGCCTGGGCATACGGATGCCCGAGGAACGGAAGGGAGAGGGCGGCCATCGCCTGGCTGTCCGCCGGGACCGACGGATCGAAGGCAGTGACCCCGCCGGCTCCGGCGAGAGTCAGGGCCTCGGCCGAGAGCGCCTCGTAGGCGGGGTCTCCCGGGGTGCCGACAAGGTTGATGTGGACCGCTCCCCCGGCCTGCAGGGCCTCATCCTCCCCCGGCGGGGAGCCGGACTCCCCGAGCCCCGACACCAGTTCCTCGAAGAACGCCCTGTCGCGCGCCCCGGAGATCCTCGCCACCTCGGCCCCGCCACCGTCGAGCACCATCGTCGAGGGGAGGAGGCCCGGGAGACGGTACCTCTCCTCGAGCAGGGCGGCAGTCTCCGGATCGACCCAGACGAGCGGAAAGGAGAGTCCGGCCTGCGAGGCATACCGCCTGAAGGGCTCCGGTTCGGGATCGCCTATGTCCACCCCTATCACCGTCACCGGCACAGAGCCTCCGGCCAGTGCAGCTTCGATCTCCGGCAGCTCCCTGATGCATGGCGTGCACCATGTAGCCCAGAAGTTCAGGATGACCGGCCTGCCTGCGCCCGCTGCGAGAAGGCTGTCGAGGGCCCGTCCGCCCTCGAAGGCGGGCGATCCGCCCGTGGCTGCCGTCATCTCTCCGTGATCGGCGACATGGAGCGCCACCGGCACGAGAAGCACCGCCACTAGGCCGATCCAGGCGAGGTCGGACCGCCTGGCGCGCACGGCCTGCGGACGTCCCCTGCGCGCTGAGTGCGAAAGCGCGCCCGCGGGGCACGCTCCGATGCAGCGGCCGCACCTGATGCACTCCGCCGAGGAGGGATCGAACCTGATCTCTATCCCCATCGGGCAGACCCTCCGGCACGTTCCGCAACCCGTGCAGGCGTCCGAAACCCTCATCGAGAACACCGATCCCCTCCCCGCGAGCCCCCAGGCGGCGCCCAGGGGGCACAGATACCTGCAGAACGGGCGGCTGACCGAGGTCGAGAGGGCGACCACCGCTGCGGCGACGGCCGACTTCCACGCGAAGAGGAAACCCGTCCGGAGGGTCCTGCCCGCGTCGAAGAGGACGAGGGGCCATCCCGCCCAGACAGTCCCGGCCGGGCACACCGCCTTGCAGAACCACGGGTCGCCGCCACCGCCGGGTTCGGTGCGCAGCAGCAGCGGCAGAAGCAGGACGAAGACCGCCAGCACGGCATACTTCGCCCTCCGTAGGGAGTCCGGCAGGTCGAGGGGGGGCAGCCGCACGAGATGGAGGATGTCCTGGAACAGCCCGAACGGGCACATGTGCGAGCAGGCGATCCGCCCCGCCAGGAATCCGGGCAGCATCACGAAACCCGCCACCCCGGCCAGGGTCCAGAGCCCGAAGGCCGGGGAGGACAGCCCGGCGAGGCCGCCCGGAGTGGCCAGCAGGTTCTGGACGGAACCGACGGGGCACGCCAGCACGGCCGAAGGGCACGAATAGCAGTGGAGCCCGGGGATGCAGAAGGCCTTGGCGGGGCCTCTGTAGAGGGTCCCGTCGAGCCAGCCCGCGAGATGAAGGTTCGCCGCCAGAGCCGAGACGGCCTGCGACAGGATCCTGACGGTCCCGCGGGTCATCCGACCCCGATGCACTCGAGGCACACCGTGGCGGCCTTCCTGAAGACGAGCGACGGATCTCCGAGCGCGTATCCGATGATGAAGGACGCCAGGCAGAGGAGGGCCAGCAGGAAGCCCGCGGATCTCCAGGCCTTCACAGGGGGGCTCCGGCGGATTCCGGGGCTGTCGGGGGAATGGAGGCGGCGAGCGGGGTCGAACCGCTGTATGGCGGATTTGCAATCCGCTGCCTTACCACTTGGCTACGCCGCCTCGCCGGTCTGCTGGCATGTCCGTCCCCGCAGTCCCGGGTCGATCCAGGAAAGGCCATGACAGAGACGGCGGGGGAGGTTGTGGAGCGGGAAACGGGACTCGAACCCGCGACCTCCACCTTGGCAAGGTGGAGCTCTACCAACTGAGCTATTCCCGCTCCGAATCGGCCGGATTATTGCGGAGGGCGCCGATCCGTGTCAAGGCAGGAGCTCCACTATCCAGGCATCGCCGTATCCGTACGACCTGGCGGTCTCGAGCCCCTCCCCTGCATCCTCCCTGCTCTCGTAGGAACCGAGCCTCACCTTCCACCAGGAGCCCTCGAAGTCGATACGGCTCACGAGCCCGGTGGCCGCCGATGCGATCCCTGCAAGCCTCGCCGCATCTTCCTCGGCTGCGCATGCCGCCACCTGGACGGCCCAGGAACCTGCTGCGGGAGGCTCCACGACACCCGTACCCGACTCTCCCGGATACGTCAGCTCGTTCACGACGGGGAAGCCTTCGAACGGATCCCCGGGATAGACGACGGGATCGCCGTAGGGATCAACCACGCTCTCGTCGGGCACGGCCTGCACGCGGTCGCCGGAACTCCCGGAACGGGCCGAGGAGGCTCCGCACCCGCACCAGGCGGCAACGGATGCCGCCAGAAACACCGCTGCTGCGCTGTGACGGTTCATCCATCCTCCGTCCCGTATTCGACTCTCACCAGCGTCAGGCCCTTCGCCGGGAGCGACGGCCCCGCGAGCGTCCTGTCGCCGGTGCCGAGGATCTCTCGCACCCTTCCGGCAGCGAACCTGCCCCGGCCGATCTCGACGAGGGTACCCGACCATATCCTGACCATGCCCCTGAGGAATCTGTCAGCGCGGATCGCCATGGTCCAGCCCCGGGCGTCCTCCGTCACATCCGCGGCGCGCACGTCGACTCTCCAGGTCCTGTTCCCGCTGCCCTCCTTCGACATGCCGCGCCAGTCGGACACGCCGAGGGAGAGCTCGGCAGCGGCCCTCATGGCGGCCGTGTCGAGGCAGGGCCACGGGCACTCGAATGCGTATCTCCCGTAAAGCGGGCTCCTGCCCTTCAGGATCCGGTAGGAGTACTCCCTCCCGCTCGCAGAGAACCTTGCGTGGAATCCAGGATCAGCACGGCGGATGCCGTGCAACGCGACGTCGGCGGGCAGGATCTCGGGAAGGCCTGACACGACACGGCTCTCCTCGGCCTCTTCTATGTCGACGTGGGCGACCTGGCCCGATGCATGCACCCCGGCGTCGGTCCTCCCGCTGCCGGTCACCCGGCACTGCCGGCCGAGGAGAACAGCCAGGCATCGCTCGATCTCGCCCTGGACGGTGCGCCCTGCGGGCTGGGCCTGCCATCCGGCGTAGCCGGTCCCGTCGTATTCGACCGTGAATCGCAGCCTGACTGCCATCAGAAACCGGCCACCCCGGCCAGAAGGAGCGCCCATGCAGCCCAGGCCTCGGCCATCATCGCAGGACCCGCGGGCTCCGGATCAGCTGGCGCCGGCCTGTACGCCGACAGGGAACGGGACAGCCTCTCGACCAGCTCCCCGGGCTTCGTGCGAAGGGGATGAACACCCCTCATGCCCTCGCGGATCTCAGCGGAGGCCGAGAGGACGTCACCCGCGTCAGCGAGGAGCGAACGGCCCGCGGGCGCGCGGCCGGACCATGCCCTGAGAAGCGCTCCGATCCCCTTCGCCGGGGCCCTCTTCGCGAAATACAGGCCGCACGAGACCGAGAGCGCCCACCTGAGCGGAACCAGGACATCTCCCGCGGAATCCGACAGGGCGAACCACACGGCGACCGCGAGAGGGGCGGCCGACACCGCCAGGGCCGCCGCGAGCCACTTCACCCTCCATCTGACTGTTCCCACAAGGGGGAAGACGAGCGCCGCCGGGAGCAGCGAAGGGCTCAGGAGAAGGCATGCGGCCGGAGCGGAGACCATGCCGAGCAGACCGGCGGCGGCCCGCGGCGGACCGCCCATCAGGTCCCCTCCTCGAGCCTCTTCAGCGCCAGGTGGAACTCGAGGGGGGGAGCGGCGTTGAACTCCAGCTCCTCCCCGGTGACGGGGTGGATGAAGCCGAGTGTCTCGGCATGGAGCATCTGATGGCCGGCGAGGCGCACGACGTCGGCCACGTAGGCCCTCGCCGAAGCGGTGGACGGCATCCCGCGGGGCCTCATGCCGCCATATCTGGCATCGGCGATCACCGGGCAACCCATCGAGGCCATGTGGACCCTGATCTGATGGGTCCGCCCGGTTTCGAGCCTGCACTCGAGCATGCAGGCCAGGTCGAACTCCCTCATGACCCTGTAGTTGGTCACGGCGCGCCTGCCGGTGGTCGTTATGCGCATGAGCTTGCGCTGTCCGGGATCCCTGCCTATCGGAGCGTCGACCCTTCCCGCGGGTGGATCGGGTCTCCCCCACACGAGAGCGAGGTAGCGCCTCTTCACCGTCCGTGCCGCGAGCTGGGCCGACAGGCCGGCGTGCGTCCTGTCGTCCTTCGCGACCACGAGGAGACCGGTGGTGTCCTTGTCGAGCCTGTGTACGATCCCGGGGCGGAGTTCGCCGGATATGCCCGACAGGCCTGCGCTGCAGTGCGCGAGCAGGGCGTTGACGAGGGTCCCGGCCGGAGACGAGGGGGATGGATGCACCACCAGCCCGGCAGGCTTGAAGATGACCAGCAGGTGGTCATCCTCGTAGGCTATGTCGAGGTCCATGGGCTCCGGGGTCAGGTCGATCCCGACCGGGTCGGGCACTTCGAGGACGAACTCCTCCCCCGGCTTCACCCTGTGCGAGGGCTTGGTCACGTGGCAGCCCTGGAGGAGAACCCTCCCGTTGACTATCAGGGTGGAGATGTAGCTGCGGCTGAGGCCGGGCGCCTTCAGAGCCAGAAAGCTGTCCAGCCTCAGCCCTGTCTCGCCGTCTTCGACCCTCAGGCTGAGAGTTTCCAAGCCCGTGAGGGTCTAGAGGGTCCTCTTGATGATGTGGTAGCCGAAGTCCGTCTCGACCACGCCGGAGATCCCGCCGACCTGGAGTGCGAAGGCTGCGTTCTCGAACTCGGGGACCATCGCACCCCTGCCGAACTGGCCGAGCGAACCGCCGCCCGCACCCGAGGGGCAGTCGGAGTATTCGATGGCGGCATCCTCGAACGTGATCGTCCCGGTCTGGATCTGGGACAGCAGGTCGGCGGCGAGCTGAGCGGCCTCTTCGGCGGTCCTGGTGACCGTGGGCGCGGCCCTCATGGCGCCGGCGTAGGCTATCAGGATATGGCTCGCCTCGATGGTCTGGGGTGCGTTGACTGCCAAGCTGTCTCCTCCGGTTGCTGCAGAGTCCGCCGGGGCAGGTTCCCCGCCCTCGGGGCGGCCGCAGGCGGACAGGGCCAGTGCGGCGACGGCCGCTGCTGCGATCATGATCCGCATCTACTGTGACCTCCGTGATTGTGTGCTTTTGTTTGTCCGGGAACGAGCATCTAACTATACTCCAAACGTCCGAGCATCCAACAGGCCGTCCTCTCCTCCATCGCGACGGTCTTCCGGTTTCCTGAAAGGAGGCACCCTTGGACAGGGAACTGCTGTTCTCGGCCCGCGCCAGATCAATGAAGAGATCCGTGATCCGCGAACTCCTGAAGCTCACGTCCAACCCCGAGATCATCTCCTTCGCCGGAGGCCTCCCCGCTCCCGAGACCTTCCCCGTGGCCGAGGTCGCCATGGCCACCAACAAGGTCCTCTGGGAGGAGTCCGACAAGGCTCTGCAGTACGGCTCCACCGAGGGCGACATGCGCCTGCGGCAGGACCTGGCCGATCTCATGAAGCAGGACGGCACGCCGGCCGATCCCTCGAACATCCTGGTGACCGTGGCCTCCCAGCAGGGGCTCGACTTCGTCGGCAAGATATTCCTCGACCCCGGTGACACCTGCGTCGTGGGCCTCCCGACCTACCTCGGCGCCCTCCAGGCATTCCGCAGCTACCAGGGAAGGCCAGTCGGAGTTCCCCTGGACGACCACGGGATGCGGCCCGACATGCTCGCCGACACCATCCGCAGACTCGAATCCGAGAACAGAAGACCCAAGTTCATATACGTCATCCCCGACTTCCAGAACCCCGCGGGGGTCACCATCCCCGAGAACAGGCGCCGCGAGATCATCCGCATCGCACGGGAGGGCGGCTACCTGATCATCGAGGACACTCCCTACAGGCAGCTCCGCTACACCGGCAAGCACGAGCCCACCTTCCAGTCGATGGCTCCCGACTCCGTCCTCTCCCTCTACACCTTCTCGAAGATCCTCATGCCGGGCTTCCGCCTGGGCTGGGCCTACGGGCCCGACTGGATAATCGACAAGATGGTCATGGCCAAGCAGGGGACGGACCTCTGCTCTCCTCCGTTCAACCAGGCGATAGCGCACCATGTGATGGCGAGCGGAGCCCTGCAGAAGGGTCTCGTGAAGACGATCGAGCTCTACGCCAGGCGGCGCGAGCTGATGCTGAGCTGCCTCGACAACCACCTCCTCGACGTCCCCGGGATCAAGTGGACGAAGCCCGAGGGCGGCCTGTTCCTCTGGCTGACGCTGCCCGAGGGCATGGACTCCGACGACATGTTCCACGCCGCCATCAGGGAGAAGGTCGCCTATGTCCCGGGCAGCGCGTTCTACCCCGACGAGGACGACCACAGGAGCATGAGGCTGAACTTCAGCTACGCCTCCGAGATGCAGATCTGCGAGGGCGTGAAGCGGCTGAGCGCGCTGATACACAAAGCATCAGTTTCGTGACACGAACTGATAGGTAGCCCGCAGCACGGTTCCCGAAGGTTGCTTTCGCAGGTTCGCTTCGCGAACCGTGCTGTCGCATGGCTCATCCCGCTTCGCGGGATTCGGGATCTGCGAGAGGGCGTGGAAACCCCGGAAGGGATTTGACAGCGTGGTCGGATCCGCTGACGCGGATCCGGAACACCTTCCGGGGAAGTACGCTCCGGGCCTTCTCGCCGCCCGCCGAGCGGTGTCTTCACACAGTAGCGGGCAGCTGTCAGGCCTGCTCATTTCCGCGTCCGCGGGAATGAGCGAGGGGCTGCCCGAGGGCAGCCCCCCTCTTCTTTCTCCGATGGATCTAGAACGTGTAGGTCGCGGCGAGAGACCCCATGAAGCCGTTCTCGCCGTCCCCGCCGATCATGTAGGGCCCGTCGTGGAGGAAGCCCTCGGTGATCGTGGCGTCGACCGTGAAGTTGTCCCAGTGCAGGCCGATGCCGAAGTCGGTGTTGAACTCGGTCGAGAAGCTGTTCACGTCGCCCTGCGAATCGTACTCGGTATGGCTGGTGGCGCCGGCGCGGAAGGTGATCCACTTGCCGACGTACTGCTCGATGCCGCCGGTGATCCTGGGGATGATGACGTGCATCCTGCTGTCCCAGCCCTCGTACGCGTCACCGCTGTAGGACGTGCTGATGACCCCGGTGTACACGCCGACCACGACCGCGGTCTGGGGCGCCACGAAGTGGTTGTGCCCGGCACCGAGGTCGACGGTGATGGAGGTCGCCTTGGCATCCTCGGTGTCGTCGTCGCCGTCGATCAGCGTGGACATCTGGACGCCGGCGGAGATGATCGGGAACAGGTTGATGAAGGCATCCTGGTGACCGCGGACGGATGCGCCGACATTGAGGAAGCTGTCACCGGTCTCGGGATCTTCGCCGATGGTCTCGGTGGCCTTGCCGTAGCCGAAGCCGATCGCAAGGTCGCTGTAGTCGCCGAACATGCCGACCTCGGTGCCCCAGTTCGCGTCGAAGCCCATGTCCTTCGCGGTGATCTCCACGCCTTCCTCGACTTCGGTGGACTTCTCGTAGTCGAGCCCGACTATCATGCCCCAGGTGCCGGGGTGGTAGAGCACCTCGAGCATGTCTCCGTGGTTGATCGTCACGCCCAGGGTCGAGCCGTCGAAGTTCTTCACGAGGCCGAACCAGCCGTCCGCATCCCCGGTCCCGTCGGACTGGCCCGTCGCGAACTCGTAGTCGGAGATCGTGCCGGGATAGGCCCACATCTCGACGTAGTCCTCGAGCATCAGCCTGGGGTCGCCGCCGAGGGTCGCCAGGCGCGGATAGCTCGCTGAGGCGGCCATCGCAAGGACCAGGACGGTTGTCAGTGCCAGCTTCATAGATACCCTCCCGGGCTCGATTTGGGGAAGCCGGACCACCCCCGCGGAGCGGTCCCGATGCTGGCCGTATATCGCGGTTTCCCGCCGGAAGTCAACGATCTCTCATACGACGGTTCCGGGCTGGATCACGCCGTTCTTGGGGATGACGGTTATCCCGTCCCTGATGAAGTAGCCGTCGCCGTCGAAGAAGTCCAGGGCCTTCTCGTTCACCAGCCTGCTGCCGTCGCCGACCCGGGCGTTCTTGTCGATGATCGCCCTGCGGATCAGGCAGTTCTCGCCTATTCCGACAGCGGGCCGCCCGGCAACGCCGGGACTCCGGGAGTCACGGAAGCTCCCCTCCCAGTAGTCCGAACCCATGAAGACGCAGTCCTCGAGCACCGAACCGTCCCTCACCCTGCTCCTCAGGCCGATGATGCTCCTCCGGATCGTCGCGCCGGAGAGCTCGCTCGCCTCGCAGATCACCGCACTGTCGAGCGTGCAGTTCCTGACGCGGGCGCCCGGCAGCGCCCTCGCCCTCGAGAAGATGGGCACGCCGTTCTTGAACAGGTCGAGCTGCGGGTTCTCCGACGCGAGGTCGAGGTTCGCCTCGAAGAAGCTTCCTATGGTCCCGATGTCGGACCAGTATCCGTCGAACAGGTACGACTGCACCTTCATGCGGCCTATGGCCCAGGGGATGACCTCCTTGCCGAAGTCGGTCATGGATTCGTTCCCGAGGGCCTCCATCAGCACATCGGGCCTGAACAGGTAGATCCCCATGCTCCCTAGGAGCGGCCGCCCGGGCGTGAGCCCGGGGCCTTCGCTCACGAGCCCGTCCAGGGAATCCGCCGCGGGCTTCTCCCGGAACTCGATTATCCTGCCTCCGGATGCGATCTTCATTATCCCCAGGCCCGGAGCGTCGGCTTTCGACACCGGCTTGGTGGCTATCGAGATGTCCGCGCCGGAATCGAGGTGGCTCCTCTCGAAATCGCGGAAGTTCATCCTGTAGAGCTGGTCGCCGGAGAGGATGAGAACGAGCTCCGGGCGGCTGTCCATTATGTGCACGAGGCTCTTGCGGACGGCATCGGCGGTGCCCTGGAACCAGCTCTTGTTGCTGGCGGTCTGCTCCGCGGCGAGGATGGACACGAAGCCGTCGGTGAACCTGTCGAACCTGTAGGTCTGCGAGACGTGCCTGTTGAGGCTCTCGCTGTTGTACTGCGTCAGGACGAGGATGCGCCTGATCTCGTCGTTGATGCAGTTGGACACGGGGATGTCTATCAGGCGGTACTTGCCGCCCACGGGGACTGCCGGCTTGCTTCTATGGAGGGTCAGCGGGAAGAGACGAGTGCCGCTGCCGCCCCCGAGAATAACGGCGAGGATCCTGCTCACGCCCGACCTCCATCGATGAAGTCGGGCATGAGATTATCGAACCGGAAACCCGCGTCAAGGCCGTACGGTGGATGCTTCGTAGTTTTCTCTAATCCGGGTGTTGACATTTTTAGAGTTTCTTAAAATGATACTTTCAGTTTCTGGAGGTGGATATGGATCTCGGAAGTGCTCTCTGCCCCGGATGCGGAAGACCGATGACTCCGGTGGCGTGTACGTGCGAGAACTGCTCGCTCAGGCTGGAGGGGTCGTTCACGGTGTCGCCCCTCGCCTCCCTGCCGGTTCAGGATCAGGCCATCGTGATCGCCTTCCTCAGGAGCTTCGGGTCCATCAAGAAGGTCCAGGAGCTGCTGGGAGTCAGCTTCCCAACCGCGCGCGCCCGCCTCGAGAGGATAGTCGACAACCTGAACGGGACGATGACCGCTCCGGACGGCAGGGACGACATCCTCGAACTGCTCGCAAGGGGCGAGCTGACCGTCGCGCAGGCCATGGAGAGGCTGTGATGCCGGCGCTGCTGCTCGTGGCCAGGATCGGGAGGGTGCCGGTCGTGCTGCCGTGGTTCCCGGTCTGGATGATCCTGCTGCCCCTTTCCTGGATCGCGTGGATGCTGACCCTCCCGGTCCCGAGGTTCTGCCGCGGCAGGACGCTCGGTCTGCTGCGCGAATCGCCGAGGCTGGCATTCGCCCTCGCACGCCTGCACGGCACGAGGATAGGAGTCGATTCTGTCGAAGGCGCGCGGTTCTCGCTCGCCTGGGTCTGATCAGACTGAAGGGATGGTGCGAGGTGGCCGAGTCGAGGAAGAAGATCCTGGCGATGCTCTCGGAGAAGAAGATCAGCGTGGACGAGGCTTCGATGCTCCTCGAGAAGCTCTCGTCAGCCCCCGCCGAGCCGGCCCCCGAACCGGGCCAGACGGGCGACTCCCCGAGGAATCTGCGCTACCTCAGGGTGGTGGTGGATTCGCAGGACGGCGACAAGGTCAACGTCAGGATACCCCTCAGCCTCATCAAGACCGGCATCAGGCTCGGTTCGCTGATGCCCAAGGACGCCGCCGAGGCCATGAGCGAGAAGGGCATCGACCTCTCGAGCCTCTCCAAGCTCGACGAGGAGGAGCTCGTCAGGTTCCTCGCCGAACTCAAGGTCGACGTCGAGAGCAGCGACGGGGAGACCGTCAGGATCTTCACGGAATAGCCCGCCCTCCTGGCGGGACGGGGCGCAGGCGGATATCTTCCCGCCTGCGCCAACCATTCCCGGAGGTCATCGATGAGGATAGCTCTTTCAGGCCCGCCCGGCGGCGGGAGGACGACACTCTTCAGGGCGCTCGCCGGGAACCCGTCGGCCGACTCCGGAAATCCCCTGACCGTCCAGGTCCCCGACACCCGGCTCGATTTCCTGTCGGAGGTCTGGAAGCCCAGGAAGACCGTCCATGCCAGCATAGTCTTCACCGACACGCAGTCCCCCGCCTTCTCGCCGAAGGCCCTCTCGGACCTCAGGGACGCTTCCGTGATCGCGCTCGTGCTCGACAACTACGCCACCGGAAGCGCGGATTCGGACTTCCTCTCGTGCGAGTCCGAGATGATCCTGTCCGACCTCTCGGTCATCGAGAAGAGGACCGAGAGGCTGGCCCGCGAGGGGAAGACCCGGACGATGGAGGCGAAGGTGCTGGAGGAGGCCGGCGCGATGCTCGCCGACGGCAGACCTCTCCGCACCGGCACCTTCGATGCCGATGCGCTGGCTCTGCTCTCACCGTTCGCCCCGCTGACGCTCAAGCCCCTGTTCGTCGTCTCGAACCGGGCCGACACGCCGGTATCCGACGAGGCCGTCCTGCTGGAGCACTGTGCCGCGTCATCCGCGAAGTGCCTGCCGGTCAACGCCGCATTCGAGCTGGAGCTGGCCGAGATCCCGGAGGCCGAAAGGGGCGAGTTCCTCGAGTCCATGGGATACGAGGGCTCGGGGCTCGCCAGGATCGTCACCGGGGCTTTCGACGCGCTCGATCTGATGGTGTTCCTCACGATGGGGCACGACGAGGTCAGGGCCTGGCCGCTCCCGAGGAACTCGAGCGCCCTCGAGGCCGCGGGAAGGATCCACTCCGACCTGGCCCGCGGGTTCATCAGGGCCCAGGTGGTGGCCTACGACGACTTCCACGGCTGCCCCGACATGCAGGTGCTCAAGGAGAGGAATCTGGTGAGGCTGGAGGGCCGCGACTACACGGTCCGAGACGGCGACATCCTGGAGATCCGCTTCAGCGTCTGACCGGCGTCAGTCGGCCACCCTGTCCATCCAGCCGGCATCGCGGGGCGAGAGCTTCAGGCTCCTCTTCATGTGCCGCCATTCGTGGATGATCTGGCTGATCTCCGCGGATGCGAGCAGCAGGACGCACATCAGATAGATCCAGAGGAACGTGGCCATGACGGTCGCCAGGGAGCCGTACACCAGACCCCAGTCGGGGCTGCTTATGCTCCAGATGTAGAACCTCGTCCCCGCCCACGCCATGGCCGACGCCAGCACGGTGGCGGTCCCCGCCTGCCTCAGGGAGACCCTCCGGTTTGGTGCGGCCCAGAAGAGCGTGAAGAACAGCAGGCTGGTGAAGAAGAATCCCAGGGCCTGTGCCGAGCCGGTGCCCACGAGCTCGCCCACGAGGGGCCAGCGCGCGGCGATCTCGCCCGGCAGGCTGTCTCTCACCAGCGAGGCCAGCGTGTTCATCACGAGCGTGGCGAACAGGCATATCGAGACCATCAGGGCGAGCAGGAAGTCGTAGAGCTTGCCGAGTATGGGGTTGCGCCCCCGCGGGACCTCGAAGACACGGTCGAAGGCTGTCCGGATCGTCCCGAAGAGCCTGCTCACGAGCCAGAACAGCGACAGGAGCCCGATGGCCCCGGTGATGCTCGTGCTGGCGCCGGAGAAGAACGCATTCTCCAGCTCCTGGTACATCCTCTCGGGCACCAGCGGCCCGGCTTCTGAGATCCATGATCCCACCACGGCCCGCAGCTCGTCGTCGCCGCGGAAGGCGAAGCCCGACAGCGTCACGAGGAGCAGCCCCAGGGGTATGACGGTGACCAGGAAGTTGAACGAGATGGCCGCAGCCGAGAAGTAGACGCTGTCCGCATCCCACTTTCCGTACAGCCTCCTGCCGAAGAAGCGGACGAACCTGACGAGGGTCCTGACCCCGGTCTCGATCCGCTGGATGGCGGGTATCACTCTACTGTCACGCTCTTCGCGAGGTTGCGCGGCTTGTCGACGTCGCAGCCCCTGGCCGTGGCCACATGATAGGCCAGGAGCTGGAGCGGTATCACGGTGAGCAGGGGCATCAGGGGATCGACGGCCGCCGGCACCCACAGCACGTGGTCGCTGACCGACGAGATCTCCTCGTCACCCTCCGTGGCCACGGCGAGCACCCTGCCCCGCCTGGCCCTCACCTCCTGGATGTTCGAGAGGATCTTGTCGTAGGCCGCATCCTTCACCGCGATGACGAGGACCGGCATCTCCTCGTCGATCAGGGCTATGGGGCCGTGCTTCATCTCCGCGGCCGGATACCCCTCGGCGTGTATGTACGAGATCTCCTTGAGCTTCAGCGCCCCTTCGAGGGCGACCGGGTAGTTGTACCCCCTCCCGAGGTACAGGAAGTTCCGCGCGAAGGTGAACTCCCGGGCGAGCGAGGCTATGTCGTCGGAGCTCTCGAGTATCTTCGAGACCTTCCCCGGGATGAGCTTTATCTCCCTGGCCAGTTCGACGCCCTGGGCCCTGCTGAGTACCCCGCGTGCCCTTCCGAACGCCATCGCCACAAGCGAGAGGACCATGACCTGGGAGGTGAAGGCCTTGGTGGAGGCGACGCCTATCTCCGGCCCGGCATGGATGTATACGCCTGCGTCGGTCTCCCGGGCGATGGTCGAACCGACCACGTTCACTATGCCGAACACCCTGCAGCCCCTGCTCCTGCAGGCCCGGAGCGCCGCCAGGGTGTCGGCGGTCTCTCCGCTCTGGCTGATCACGAACATTATGGAGCCCGGGCTTATCACGAAGTCGCGGTACCTGAACTCGGAGGCGTACTCGACGTCCACGGGCACCCTGGCCAGGGATTCTATCAGGTACTTGCCTATCAGTGCGGCATGCCACGAGGTCCCGCAGGCGGTGATGATGATCCGCTGTACGGCGTTCATGTCGGCGGGAGTGAGGCCGAGGCCGCCGAGGTGGGCCGTGCCCTCGTCCAGGTCGATCCTGCCGAGGAAGGCGTTGGTGAGCGACTCCGGCTGGCTGAAGATCTCCTTGAGCATGTAGTGCGAGAAGCCGTTCTTCTCTATCTCGGCGAGGTCCCACTCCACGGTCTCGACCCGGTCGCGCAGGAGCCCCGGGGTCCTGTCGGATGACATCCCCTCCAGGCCGACGCTCACTACCTCGCCTTCGCCCAGGAAGATCACGTCGCGGGTGTGCGAGATGATCGCTGCCACGTCGCTCGCCACTATGAACTCGGATTCGCCGACGCCGACCACCAGAGGACTTCCGTGTCTGGCCGCCACCATCGTGCCGGGTTCGAGGGTGGAGATCACCGCGATGCCGTATGCCCCCTGTACCCTTGCCAGGGCGGACCTGACGGCCTCGAAGAGGCCCTTGCCCGCCGTGACCTCGAGGCCGACGAGCTGGGCTATGACCTCGGTGTCGGTATCGGACTTGAACTCGATGCCCTGTTCCTGGAGCTCGCGCCTGAGAGCCCTGTAGTTCTCGATTATGCCGTTGTGCACCAGGGCTATCCTGCCGGTGCTGTCCATCTGGGGATGGGCGTTCCTCTCCGAGGGCTCGCCATGCGTCGCCCACCTGGTGTGCGCGATGCCGGCGGTGGCCTCGACCGCATTGCCCGGATCCAGCGCCTCGAGGTCGGCGACCCTTCCCCTGCACCTGCGGATGATGAGCCCGCCCTTGCTCTGTACAGCGTACCCGGCGGAATCGTACCCCCGGTATTCGAGCCTGCGCAGACCTCCGAGGAGGATCTCCAGGGCGTTCTTCGAGCCCACATAACCGACTATTCCGCACATGGTTCACCCGCCATCTCGACGAACCCGGCTCTGATCGAATCGAGGGCGCGCTCGTCGGAATCCTCGGCTATGAGCCTCACGACCGGCTCCGTGCCGGACCGTCTCACGTGGACCCACCCCCCCGGCGTGGTGAACCTGAGCCCGTCCCTGGTGTCGGAGGGGCTGCCGAACTCACTCTCCAGGCGGGGTCTCAGGTCGTCGAGCGTCCCCTCGAACCTGAACTTGAGCTTGATCATCCTGAGCGGGGGAAGCGTGGAGATCCACTCCGACAGTGTGCAGTCCCTCTCCCGGAGCAGCGAGACGGCATAGGCCGCAGCCACTGCGCTGTCGCGCCCGGGATGGCACTCCCGGTCGATCACTCCACCGTTCCCTTCGCCTCCGATGCTGGCGCCCCTGGCCTCCATCTCCTCGACCACGTTCACCTCGCCCACCGGCGATCTCGAGAGCACGGCGCCGTGCCTCGAAGCGCAGATACCGGCCAGGCCGGACGTGGACATGTTGACGACGACCGGCGACTTCCTGTGGGAGAGCACGTGATCGACGGCGAGCGCGACGGTGTACTCCTCACCCGGCGCCCTTCCGGTCTCGTCGACCAGGGCGAGCCTGTCGCCGTCGGGATCGTACGCGAAACCTATGTCGGCGCCCGTCTCCACGACCGCCCTGCAGAGGTCGCCGATGTACTTCGGCAGGGGTTCGGCCACCCTTGGGAAGTCGCCCGCAGGAGTCATGGAGCTGTTGATGATCGAGTACTCGACGCCCAGCATGTCCATCAGAACCGGCCCCAGCAGGAGGCCCGTGCCTCCCACGACGTCGAGCACGGCGCGCATGGGCCTGCCGTCGCACCGCACGAGCGGCAGCGCCGCAACACTCTCGACATGCCTGTCGACCGCCCCGTAGGAATGTGCCGGAGCGCCCGCCTCGTCGTACCCGGTCCACCGTCGGGAGGCGGCCGTCCTCTCCATCAGGGCGGCCCTCGCCTGCGCCCTGAGGAACACCCCGTCGCGGCCTATCAGCTTCAGAGCGTTCCAGTCGCCCGGGTTGTGGCTCGAAGTGATCGCGATCCCGCCCCTGGCCCCGGAGGCGATGACCTCCATCTGAATGGTGGGGGTGGGCGCCACGCCTATCAGCACGGGCTCGCACCCGACCGCGCAGAGCCCCGACACCACGGCGGCCTCGACGGCGGGCCCGCTGCGGCGGGTGTCCCTGCCGACGATCACCGGGCCCGGTCCGGCGATCTCGCCGAAGGCCGCTGCGAAACCCATCGCGTCGGCGACCGTGAAGGACCTGCCGAACACGCCTCTGATTCCGGAACCGCTGATGATGGGCTTATCCAAGAAGAACCCGTCCCGTGAAGGAGCTGGAGCCGGCGATCGGACTCGAACCGATGACCTGCGCATTACGAGTGCGCTGCTCTACCACCTGAGCTACGCCGGCGCCTTCCGAGGATCGGCAATGATAGTCACGCGGGGCCCGAAATCAAAGCCCACCCAGAAGGGAGCCCTCCCCGCCCAGGATCGAGACTACGAGGGCGAAGCCGAACTGCGAATAGCCGAGATCGGTCTCCTCGGCGGGGTAGACTGCCTGCCCGGTTCCGTCCACCACGGCACTGCCGGTGGAGAGGTCCATGAACGTCCTCCGATATTCGAGCCTGCCGCTGAGCGGGCCGCTTATCGAGACTTCGCCTCCCGCGGAGAACCCGAATCCCACGCTCGCGCCGTCGGCCTCCACGAACCTGCCGTACCTGTCGGTTCCGCTGTAGTCGCCCGAGAGGTAGACGGCGCCGGGCCCGGCGAAGACCTCGAATCCGTCGAGGAGTTCGAGCCCGGCCGTCGGGAAGAGGGTGACGAGGAAGGCGTCCACGCTGCCGTCCCAGCCGGCCGGGGCGTCCTTCGAGAAGTCCTCCAGCCCCACCGAGAAGCTCAGCGGGCCGGGAGCGTCCACCGTGACCACCGCGCCGAGGCATGTGCCGGGCGTCAGGAACGCGCTGTCGTAGAACGGCTCGGTCGGGGAGAGGCTGGATGCGGCCGCGCCCAGGCTGACCTCCATGCCCTGCGAAGCTGCGGGCAGCGCCAGGCAGGCCAGCACGGGGAGGATGCGAAGGGCTCCGCCCGTCATTTCGGCTTGCCGGCCGCGAGTTCCGCCGAGATGTACTCGAGGAGCCCGCCGGCCTCGAGGACCGCGATCATCTCCGGGGGCAGGGCGGGGAAGGGGAACGATTTCCCTCCGACCTTCACGATGCCGCTCTTGGCATCGATCGAGACCTCGTCGCCGGGCCTGTATGCGTCCACCGCCGCCGGGCACTCGACCAGCAGGAGCCCCTGGTTGATGGCGCTGCGGTAGAAGATCCGCGAGAACGACTTGGCCACCACCCCGGCCAGGCCGACGTACTTCAGCCCGAGCGAGGGCTGCTCGCGGCTCGATCCACAGCCGAAGTTGCTGCCCGCCATGATTATGTCGCCGGGCTGGACCGAGCCGGCGAAGCCGGGGTCGAGGTCTTCCAGCAGGTGCTCCCTGATCTCGGGGCCCTTCGAGCATGAGTACGTGTACTTGCCGGGGAACAGGAGGTCGGTGTTTATGTCGTCCTGATCGTAGCGGAACACGGCCATCTCACACCTCCCTCGGGTCGGTGACTACACCTGTCAGAGCGCTTGCCGCGGCGGTCTCGGGGGAGGAGAGATAGATCTCTGCGTCCTTCTCCCCCATCCTGCCCTTGAAGTTGCGGTTCGCCGTCGAGAGGCACCTCTCTCCGGGGGCGAGGACGCCCTGGTGGGCGCCGAGGCATGGGCCGCAACCCGGCGGTATCACGGTCCCGCCGGCCTGTATGAGATCCTCGAGGTAGCCGGCCCTCATCGCCTGGATGTAGACCTCGCGCGAGGCGGGTGCCACTATGAGCCTGACGGATGGAGCCACCTTCCTGCCCTTGAGTATGGCCGCGGCAGCCCTGAAGTCCTCAAGCCTGCCGTTCGTGCAGGTTCCGAGGAGGACCTGGTCTATCCTGGTCTCGGGCAGTTCCGTCACCGGCACCACGTTGTCGACCGCATGGGGTCTGGCGACCACCGGTACGAGGCTGGAAAGGTCGTAGTCGAGAGTCCGGATGAAGGGCGCGTCGTGATCGCTCCACACCGCGCCGTCGCAGCGGGTCCCCCTGTCCCTGAAGAACTCCCTCGTCTGGCCGTCGGCCGGGAAGACGGCGATCTTCGCGCCCATCTCGACGCCCATGTTGCTGATGGTCATGCGCTCGGAGATCCTGAGCGAGGAGATCCCGGCGCCGTGGAACTCGACGGCCATGTAGTTGGCACCGTCTGCTCCGATGTCGCCTATGATCCTCAGCACGATGTCCTTGGCCGACACCATGCGCCCGAGCCCGCCCTCCAGGTTCACGCAGATGCTCTCGGGGACCTTGAGCCATGTGCGCCCGGTGATCCAGAGCCCGGCCGCCTCGGTTCTGTCTATGCCGGTCGCGAAGGAGTTGAACGCGCCGTAGGTGCAGGTATGGCTGTCGCTGCCGACGACGAGGCTGCCCGGGGGGCAGAGCCCCTTCTCCGGCACGACCTGGTGGCAGATGCCTGTGCCCATCTCGTAGAAGCGCCCGATGCCCTGCCTCTTCACGAACTCGCGTATCTTGCGCTGGCCCGCGGCATCCTTGCTCGAGTCGGCCGGGATCACGTGGTCCAGCACTATGGCGATCCTGTCCGGGTACTTCACGCGGCCGCCCGGGACGGTGCTCTCGAACTTGTCGATGATGGCCGAGCTGTTGTCGTGGGTGAGGACGATGTCGGGCTCGACGAAGACGATCTCGCCCGTCTTCACCTCGTGCCCGGCTATGCGCCCCAGCACCTTCATCGCGAACGTCAGGCCCATCCAGTCCCTGCCCTTCCGGAAGAGGTCGCACTTACCGAAGATCGACGCCCAATGTATTCTATCAATAACAACATTGTTCCCCGCCCGACAAACCCGGAGGATTCGCCTGCACACCGTCGAGTCACCCGTTCGACAGGCCCGGATGGGTTCATGAGGATCCTGCAGGGATCCGGCGCGGTGTCGGAAAGAGAGCCCGGCATCCTGACCGACGAGTCGGGCATGGCCGGCGCCTGGTGCGACGAGGCGTGCTGGCCCTCCTCGGCCGCCGAGGCCGCGGAGTACGTCCGGTCATGCGCGTCGAGGAGCCTCCCGCTGACGATCTCGGGAGGGCGCACGGGCGTCGTCGCTGGCGCACTGCCCGACGGCGGAGCAGTCCTGTCCACATGCCTCATGAGGAGGCTCGGCCCGGTTGAGGGCGCCACGGTGGCCGTCGAGGCAGGCGTCACCCTCGAGGATCTCTCGTTCCGTCTGTCGTCGGATGCCCCCGGCCTCTTCTTCCCGCCCGATCCCACGGAGGCCGCGGCATCCCTGGGCGGCATGGCCGCGACCGACGCTTCGGGGTCCGACAGCCTGCTGTACGGCTCGACGCGGAGATGGGTGGAATCCGCCGACCTCGTCCTCCCCGACGGCTCTCCCGTCACGCTCGTGCGGGGGGACTGCGCCTTCGGCCCGGGCGGCACCTGCCGCCATCCCGCGCTGGGCACGCTCGTCATGGGAGAGATCCCCGCGCACCCGAACCCCAAGGACGCGGCCGGCTACGCCCTGCGCGAGGGGATGGACCTGCTCGACCTCTTCCTCGGCTCCGAGGGGACCCTCGGACTGGTGACGGGGCTGGTTCTCAGGCTGGCTCCGAGCCCCTGCACGATCATCGATGCCGTCCTTTTCCACCCCGATCCCCAGGGCCTCTGGCCCCTGGCAGGGGCGGTCCGGCAGTCCGGGCTCATCCTGCGGGCACTCGAGGTCATGGACCGGGAGTGCCTCGACTTCTTGAGGCGCGACCCCCTCCCGGGTGCGGTCCTGCCCCCGGAGGGCGCCTCCTGCGCAGTGATGGTCCGCCTGGAATCCTCCGGCGATGCCGTGACGTACTCGATCCTGGGCAGGCTGGACGACCTGGCGACGGCTTCCGGGATACCGGGCGACCTGGTCTGGGCCGGATTCGAAGGGGCCTGGGATTCGAGGATGAGGAGCTTCCGCCACTCCCTGCCGGAGATGGTGAACAGGGAGATATCCAGGCTCCGGCTGTCGGTGCCGGGGATACGCAAGTACGGGTCCGATTCGGCGGTACCCCCGGGGCTGACAGGCGACTTCCATGCCGGCATCAGGGCCATCATCGACGGGGCCGGCCTCGCGGGCGTCGTCTTCGGCCACGCAGGCCAGGGGCACCTGCACGCCAACGTCCTCCCCCGGAGAGAAGCGGAGATGGAGGCATCGGAGCGGTGCATGCACGAGATCGCCCGGCTCGCAGTGTCGATGGGCGGCACCGTCTCGGCCGAGCACGGCCTGGGCAGGCTCAAGGGAGGACTGCTCGGGATGATGCACCCGCCGGGCGTGATCGCGTCGATGACGCGCCTCAGGCGGTCGCTGGACCCGGAGAGGCGCTTCGCGAGGGCCATCCGGTGGGCGTGAAAGGGGCGTCCGGTTTCCGGCGTCCGGCAGCAGCAGCCGGCGTTCGGCATTCGGCGTTCGGCGTCCGGCATTCGGCATCAGGCGTCGGGTGTCCGGAGGTCCGGAAGCCCTAAACCGGAAGCCGGAAACCGGAAGCCGGATACCGGAAGCCCTTTACCGGAAGCCCTAATCCGGAAACCGGAAACCGGATACCGGAAGTCGCTTACCGGATACCGAAAGCCGGTCTGAGCGAGCCATCGCTGTAGAAGAGCATTTTGCCCTCCTCCAGACCGGTGTCGATCACTGTCTCTCCCGTATCCTCTACCATCGCGATCCCGCCCATCGCACAGAACCTCTCGCCGGGAGGGATCCCGAGCCTGACCGATCCCGGATCCGCATCGACGGCTATCCGATCCTCGACCGACGAGATGCTGTGGGTCGAGAGTATTTCACAACGCCCTGAGCCGCCGGCCATGCGGACGGCCTCGTTCAGCCCGTTCCTGAAGACATAGGCCCCGTTCAGGTTGTCGGGGATGTTGAGGATGACCACATCCCGGCCGCCTCCCTGCGCCAGTATGTCCGCGGTCAGAGAGTCGCAGAGCCTTCCCGCGCGCGCCCAGCCGGCCGAGAGATGGAGGGTCGAAACCAAACCTCCGGCAACGGCTGCCAGCAGTACCGCTCTCGCCGTCCTCCCCTCCCCGGCCAGGGACACGAGGATCAGTATCGACGCGAGTAGCAGCGGGATTCCGGGAATGTACAGCAGCCTCTCCGACTGGGTATCGAACAGGGCGACCTTCATGCCCATCACCGGGAGGAGCAGGACGAGGAAGCCGACGCACAGGGCGGCGACCGTCCGCGACAGTGCCGGGGCAGGCTTCCTTCTGACGAAGAGGATTGCTGCGAGGATCACCAGGGGCAGGGCCGCAGCCAGGGCCAGTGCCGGCGGGAAGCTCGACAGGGCGGGCAGCAGCCCGGAGGGCAGCGGAGGCAGGAAGGCCCTGACCACGAACCTGAACAGATTCTCGCCAGGGCTCCAGTCCGGCCCCGCGAGCATCCCTCCGCCGCCCGGACCGTCCATGACGCCCGGGCTGACGAGCATCCTGAAGCCTGCGTATGCCGCCGGGATCGCCAGGAGAGCGAGCCGGCCGGCAAGGTTTCCCCTGCCTCTGCCGGGGCGCGAAGCCGGGATCAGCGCCCAGGCTGCTGGCACGGTGGCCAGGCTCTCCTTGCAGAGCACTCCGGCCAGCCACAACAGCAATGCGGCGAGGGTCCTCCCCCGCATCATCATCAGCGTAGCACCAAGGCCGAGTACCGCCGCAAGTAGATCAGTCCTGCCCGAGACCCAGCAGACCGATTCCGAGTGGCATGGCAGTACCGCGAAGAGGCATGCCGCTAGGCACGCGGCGGATTCCGGAGCCCGCAGCCCCGCGCATTCGAAGACTCGGCGCGCAAGGGCGTAGACGAGGAGCGAAGCCGCGACATGCAGCAGCAGGTTCGTAGCATGGAACCCGGCCTCCCGGCCACCCCAGACCGCGCGGTCGGCCATGAGGCTCAGGACCGTTCCCGGCCTCAGGAACAGATCGCCGTCAGGGCCGCCCCAGGATGCGAAGAAGCCTTCCCTGTCGATCCTGTCGACGAGATGGAAGTCGTCGGACTGGAATCCTGTTGATAGAGATATCCAATATACACAGATAGCAAGGATAACAGGAAAAGTAAGCCTAAAGAGTTCTTTAGGAACCATAATACAGTGATATGTTATCATTAGTGTACTTTTTGTCACATAATGCCAAATGCATCATTCAACAGTGTTTCCTAAGGAATACCGACAGTTGTTCATGCTAACAGTTTACATGAATGCATTAATGAACTGTAAAGCGGAGAACGAAAAAGAGTATTCCTCAGTCTCAGGAACAATCTGCTTAGGTACCGTAAGCCAGCTCATGTACAAATAGTAGTCAGGAGTAACTCCTGCGTTTTGACATTGCATTCCTTGATCCATTGTTTCCAAGTACCAATCAAAGTCGGTAGCAGTGTTCTCGTGGTATGAGGCTCTTGGGGCCCAGAAAACATACCCAAAATCAACATCATTCTGATCACAGAACTGTTCAATCTCAGATACCTGCGTCCATAGGAAGGGTGCACCACCATAATAAGGATTTGGATCCATGAAGTATCCGTCAAATCCATCCGATCCAAGACCCTCTGCACACAAATCAACATCTATTATCCAGTTTGTAATATCGTCAACGCCATACTTAGGGTATGGTTCGAAAGAGAATATCTCAATGTCACAACCTTGGTAATGGCTTCGGATCATACTGATGAACAGTGCCGTTTCTTGAACTACCTTTTGATATCACCATACATATTCATACCGTAGTACATAGCCGAGTCGATATAGAACTGATCTATCGTGGCTCCATGTTCTGTGAACCTATCCCAGAATACACTTTCTGCTGTATATGCTTCTTCTGCTCCCGTAATCCAATCAGATACAAACAACCCGGTGGAGAGACTAAAATCCATATCCCAGACCTCCACCAAGTCGAATATTGTATCCAGTTCTTCGTTACGAAAGTAGTTGTTTAGAAACGAATCGTAGTAAGACAGTACATCAGTACTTGACCTTACAGTTGACCAAGTTGAAGGTGATTTCATTAAAATCCTGAACGGATCTCCAGTATAACGTGGGGGATCTACTGACAAATCCCTACCAGGGGGAGGGCAGAGAACAAATCTTCCCGCCGTTCTGTTTGAAATAAAGTTCTCTGTACCTAATGGATTCAAGGCGCAGGAGGAAAAAAGAAGTACTGATAAGAGTATTGCGTACTTCATGCTCATCGATTCCCTTTCGTTAAGGACTGGCATACTATACTCAAGATGTCTGATCTGACAACCATACTAAAGAATCCTATTTCATATAGAGGAACCTAGAGATGGTATCCTGAGGATGTGCTTCAGTATACATGTATTCTCCTCCGTCTCCTTCGCGGCCACCAGGGTGCGGATCGAGAACACCCGCAGGGCGTCGGACACCGACAGGGTGCCTTCCGCCGAGTCCTTGCGCCCGGTGAACGGGAAGGTGTCGGGCCCCCTCTGGCACTGGCTGTTCAGGTTCACCCTGCAGACCTGGTTCACCAGGGGGTCGATCAGCGAGGCCAGCGTAGCGGGGTCACGCCCGAACAGGCTCACCTGCTGGCCGTAGTCGGACCGGGCGATCCATTCCAGGGGTTCCTCCGTCGATTCGAACGAGGCCACGGGCACCACGGGGCCGAACTGCTCCTCGGTGTACAAACGCATGCCGGGGCCGACGGGGTATACGACCGCTGGAGTCATCAGGGTTCCTGTCGCCTCCCCTCCCCCGGGATTCACCACGCCGGCGCCGCCCCTGACGGCATCCGCGATGAGCCCGCACATCGCATCGACCTTGCCGTCCTCGGGCAGCGGCGTGATGGCGACGCCTTCCTCCCAGGGCATGCCGGCGCGCATCGCTCCGATCACGGAGGACAGCCTCTCGAGGAACCCCCCGGCGATGCTCCCGTGTACGAACAGCATCTTCAGGGCGGTGCAGCGCTGGCCGTTGAACGACAGTGCGCCCAGGGCGCACTCCCTCACGGCGAGGTCGAGATCGGCGTCGGGCAGCACGATCGCGGCGTTCTTGGCCTCGAGGCCCAGCACGCACCGCAGCCTGTGGGGTCTGGGATGCTGCCTCCTGAGCGTGTCCGCCACCCTGCTCGTGCCGATGAACGCGAGGACGTCCACACGCCCCGATTCCATCAGAGGGCCGACGACAGTCCGGCCGTCCCCGTAGACGGTATTGACGACACCCTCGGGGAAGCAGTCCCTGAAGTCCTCGAGGAGGGGTTCGTGCAGGAGTACCCCCAGCTTGGGCGGCTTGAAGATGACCGAGTTCCCCATCAGGAGGGCCGGGATGAGCGTGGTGAACGTCTCGTTGAGGGGATAGTTGAACGGGCCCATGCAGAGCGCGACTCCGAGCGGCGCTCTCCGGATCTGGCCGATGACCCCCTCCTCGATCGAGAAACGGGACGACGCGCGGTCCAGGTCCTTCATGGCCTCGATGGTGTCGCGGACGTAATCGACGGTCCTGTCGAACTCCCTGCGCGATTCCGGAAGGCTCTTGCCGGTCTCCCACATCATCCTGCGGACCACCTCGTCGCGTTCCGCCGGCATGCGGGAGGCGAATTCCTCGAGACGGGCGATGCGTCCCTCGACGGACATCGTGGGCCATTCCCCCCTGCCTCCGTCCTGGGAGGCGCATGCCGCGTCGAGCGCCTCCAGGGCCTCCTTCCCGGTGAGGAGCGGATATCCGCCGATCCTCCTCCGCTCGCAGCCGGGCGCAGGGGTGCATATTGGAGAAAGGACGTCCTGGAGGGGGCCGTCCCACTGCCTGATCTCGCCGCTGCACAGGTATCCGCGCTGCTCAATGACCGGCCCCGGCCAGTGCTCCGGGGGGATGGAGCCGTCTGCAGGGAACACTTCGGCGGGTTCACGCATCACTTCGGTCCTCCGCATGGATCCGCCGGCCGGCCGCGAGCCTGCCGGGAAGGCCTCACTTCAGGAGGGAGGCGATGATCACGAGCAGGAAGAAGGAGATGCCGGCATAGGTGTCGAGCCAGCCGAGGGCGTTCCCCCAGGCCGCCCTCCTCCTGCCCGTCTTCTCGAGCACGAAGTTGAGGTTCAGGTGCTGGGTGGCCCTCTGGCTCTCCTGCACGGCCTTCCTGCCCAGCACGAGGCTCGGCAGGGCGATCAGCAGCATGAGGGGGACCGTGGCCATCACGATGCCCTGCCCTATAGTGTTCCCGATCGAATCTATGGACTTGGTGAGGACCTCCAGCATGCTGGTGATCGAAAGGGCGCCCCCGGCCACGGCGAAGGGCGCGGCCGTGATGGAGAGGAACACGAGCAGCGGCAGCAGGCCCAGGAGGCCGTAGCGGAGCCCGGCGTTGGCATGTGCGGTGATCCCGGTTCCCAGCTCGCCCGTCACCGCGGCCTCGAGCACGAGAGCCTGGCCGCACTGGGAGCAGAAGAGGCCGGTGTGGAGGTTCGCCGCCGAGCAGTTCCTGCAGATCCTGAGGTATCTCGAACGGTCGGGGAAGAGCTCGGGGTCGATCCTGATCTCCATCACCTGACGGTTCCTGTCGCGCACCAGCATGCCGGGGTTCTCGGGCAGCTTCAGGTCGAGGTTCGAGGAATCGACGGGGATGACGGCCGTATCGTCGCCGTCGGCCACCGTGAGGGAGATCCCCTCCCCCTCGTCGATGGGGATGAGGTCCGAGGCCTCCCTGCCGGAGAGGGCATCCTCGGGGAGGTCCGGCGGCTCCTCCATGCCGGGTCCGAGGATCAGGTCGCTGAAGGCCCCCTTCACCGAATCGACCTTCTGCTGGAGCTTCTGCTTCTGTTCGGCCCTGCGCCTGGCCGCCTCCTCGTCCTTGATGAACCGGTCCCACTGGGCCACCGCATCGCCACGGATGGCGGACGCACCCTGTACGGCGTACATGGAGACGAGG
This sequence comes from Candidatus Fermentibacter sp., assembly GCA_030373045.1. Taxonomy (NCBI): domain Bacteria; kingdom Pseudomonadati; phylum Candidatus Fermentibacterota; class Candidatus Fermentibacteria; order Candidatus Fermentibacterales; family Candidatus Fermentibacteraceae; genus Candidatus Fermentibacter; species Candidatus Fermentibacter sp. Next base: position 88,021 of record JAUCPW010000003.1, on the reverse strand, counting down.
CCGAGGATCTCGTCGATCCTGTCGGCGGGTGCGGTCAGCCTGAGCTGGGTCGCGTACTCTACCTCCTGCACCGTGGCCTTGATCTCGCGCCTGACGTACTCCCTCTGCCCGACCCTGAACCTGCCGAGGCTCGCGATCGCGACCCCGTCCTGCTCGCTGTACTGATGGAGCCTGGCGCCCGCCCTCGACAGGGCGAAGAGGACGCACCGCATCAGGACCGTGCTCGGCACCGGATAGGGCTGGACGCGGGTCACCTGCAAGGCTCACCTCCGTGCATGTCCGGACATCGCCCGGCGCGGCGGGATGTAATCCGCACGCCGTGCCTCCTATATGATAACGGCGCGGACCACGAGGCGCCTCCGCCCCGGGTCGAGGACGGCGAGCACGTACGAACCCGGCGAATCCCGCCTGTACATGAAGAGTCCCGCCTCGGACCCAGAGATCTCGGCTGCAGCCTCGGCGAATCCGTGGAGGCTCATCCCGGCTGCGTCGACGGAATCCGGGATCGACGCGTCGCCACTGGTGACGGGCCCGTAGCCGAGGGCCATGGCCTGATCCCTGAGCGACGAGAATCCTGCCGGCTCGAACTCGAGTACGGCTTCGGCGAAGAGGTCCTCGCAGTCTGCGCCGTACGAGCTGTCAGTGAAGGACACGACGGTCGCCCCGTCGGGGATCTCGAGCCCGCTCACCTGTTCCGCGAAACCCTCCGGAGACCTCCCGCAGCCCGCCAGCAGAAGGACGCAGACGGCAACGACCGGGAACGGATGCTTCACAGCCACCTCCCATCGGGAGTCATGCCCCAGGCCACGCGGGTACTATCATGCCGGGTCCCGCCCTCCGGAACCACCGCCCGGCCGGTGCCTGGTTTCAGATGCTTCAGATGCATTCGTATCTCTATGATCCACAACGATATGATAGTGCGGCAGAGAATTATTCCTGTTTGTTATTGACATGAACTTGCGTGAGCATGAATCACGTCGGATCTGGTGCAGCGTTCCGATGGCAGGAGAAAGTTAAAGGAGTTAAAAGCGTTCTGGGGGGGTGCGTTCTGGGGGGTGGAGTCAGGCCGACAGCAGGAAGGCGGCGAGGATCATCCCCGAATCGGCTGCGGCGTGGGAAAGGGCAGGTACCGCCAGACCGCCTGTCCTTCTCGAGATGGCCTTCCAGGTCAGCGACGACACGAACAGCACCGCGAGGCAGACAGCTGTCCAGACCGGCTTCATGAGAGTGGACAGGACCAGACCGTGATATCCCGCGAACATGGCGGAAGCAGGCACGGCCAGCCCCGGCAGATCGCGAAGACGACCCCAGTGCGCCTGTTCGAGAACCGGGTGCACCAGCCCGTAGTAGGGAACCATCAGGGCGAGGGCCCATCCCGAAAGGCCGTGAGCCGAAAGCCATTGATCTACGGGGACCCTGACCATCGAGGGGAGAAGGAGCCATGTCAGCGGCCCGGCGAGAAGGCAGGGCAGGGCGGAAGCGAGTGCCAGACGAATGTTCAGGCCCTTCGACACTTCCCGCATGTGCCGGCCTGACATCACCAGGATGAGGGCATGGTAGAAGAGGATCGTGCCCCAGGCGCTCTCGAGCCGGAGCCAGAATACGCCGACTGCGATCCAGGGCGCCAGCAGGCCGGCCATGACGGATGCCGTCCGTCTGGAGCCGTGTCCGCCGTCAGGATACTTCATATGGCCATGCAGTCAGTACGGGATGGAACGGACGGAGTCACTGCGGGACCTTATGGCCGCGAGTCTGGAGCGGCTGCAGAAGAGCCTCACCAGCAGGAACCCGGCAGCGAATCCTCCTGCATGCGCCCATACCGCCACTCCTCCGACCCCCGGCGCCATGAGGCCGGAGGCGAGCTGGAGCAGGAACCAGTATCCCAGCATGAACAGGGCCGGCACCGGGATCACCCTGATGAAGAAGCCCAGGAATACGAGCATCTGGACTCTCACCCTCGGATAGAGCCGCAGGTAGGCTCCCATGATTCCGCCGATCGCTCCGGAGGCTCCCACCATCGGGATGGTGCTGCCGGGATCGGATGCGATCTGGGCCGCGACGGCCGCAAGCCCGCAGAGGATGTAGAAGACTGCGAAACGGACGGGGCCCATCGCGTCCTCGACGTTGTCGCCGAACACGAGGAGGAACCACATGTTGCCGATGATGTGCATCCAGTCGGCATGCATGAACATCGACGTCACCGCGGTGCGCCAGTCGGGGATGCCGTCGAGGATGGCCAGCAGGGTCTTGCCGTCCATGATCCGCATCCCCGGGGTCACCCTACCGAGCAGTTCGCCGGGGATGGCTCCGAACCGCCATATCGACTGAGAGAGATGAGGATCCGCACCCAGATGCTGCACGAACACCCACACGGCCGCGTTCACGGCCACTATCAGGAACGTGACGAGCGAAGCTCTGACGGTCGGATTCTCATCACGGAGAGGGAACAATCATACCTCCGGGGGTCGAGGCGGATCGGTCCTGCCGCAATGGTGTCAGTCGCCCAGGATGACGACCTTCTCGGAGTATTCGGCACCCGCCGAAACGGCCTCGAAGAAATAGACGCCGGAAGGCAGACCGTCCAGATCGACTGCGCACATGCCCCCCGGAGAGGCTGCCGTCCGGACCCTGCGCCCCGACATGTCGACCAGCCTGCATGACCAGGCGGCGTCCGGGAGGATGAACCCGAGCGTGCCGCGGCATGGGTTCGAGATTATCGACAGGGATCCGGAGCCCGGGCCATCCGGTGCCGAAAGGCCGCCCGGCGTGAGGAGCGCCGCGAGGTGGAGAGGGACGGAGGTCTGGTCCTGCAGACAGGCCATCACGGTCTGCGACTGGCTCCCGCCCAGCGGCGGGATCACGCTGACGCCGTAGACGCGTTCGCCGTAGGTCTGCTGCCAGAGCTCGGCTCCGTCCACGCCATCGACGAGGGCGACCCGGTAGCCATTGACGCTTCCCGCAGCGATGCAGGCCGCATACAGGTCACCCATCCGGATGGAATCGGCCCAGGTGGCGCTCCAGGTGTTGGAACCGGACGGATACGTCCACCGGGTCGATCCATCCTCGCCGTCGAGGCATCTGACGCCAGCGTTGTCAGCCGCCAGGGCGACCTCGCCGGTGCCGCCGCCGTCCAGATCGGGGCCTCCCTCGATATCCAGCAGCATCCCGCCCGGTGAGACCGACCAGAGCGGATTGCCCGACTGGTCGAGACAGACCGCCTTCCCGTCGAAAGTCGAGGCGAGGATCGCGGGAAAGGTGTCGTCCCTGTCGGACGTACCCACGCACATCACGTCACCGTCGACGTCCGCGGACCAGAGCGGGGAGCCGGCCGCTCCTGACAGCAGCCACACCTGCTGGAGGGCGAGGGAGTTGCCGCCCACACCGGCGACGACCTCCTGAACTCCGTCGCCATCGACGTCAGGGAAGGGGCAGACGTCCTCGACGGCGTCGAGGAAGCCGGACGCCGTCCATAACGTGTCTCCCAGAGCCCCGTCGATGCACACCACGGTTCCGTCGTGATCGTTCGAATTGCCACCGAAAGAGCCCACCGCCTCGGGTCTCCCGTCGCTGGTGAGGTCATCCAGAGCACAAGCGCCGTATCCCCATCCATGGTTGGGTCCGTACAGGTAGCAGCTCCACTGCCAGATGACGTCACCGGATGCTCCCGAAACGGCGATGAGGCACCTGCCCGGGGGGTCGTATCCTCCCGGCGTGCAGACGAGGACGTCATGGATGCCGTCTCCGTCGAGATCACCGGCGACGGCGAGGCCTTCGTCCTGATAGACCCCCTGGCACTCGTCGGACGTCCAGATGACCGAGCCGTCGGCTCCGGACAGCGCCTGGAGAGTGGGCTCCTCATCGGAGTAGTAGAGGCCGGCGACGGCATCCGGCACTCCGTCGGCATCGAGATCGCCCGGGCATACGCAGGCGTACACCCCGCCGTTCCCCACGGCGGACCAGAGCGTTTCAGGCTCCAATGCGGCACATGCAGCGAGCAGCAGCATCATGCTGAACCTCCGGGCGCCGGTCTGCCGAGGATCTCCCTGAGCTTGCGGCCGAGCTGATCGCGGGTGAAGGGTTTTGCGAGGAAGTCGACCGAGTCGTCGAGGATGCCCCTGTGGACGATCACATTCGACGTGTATCCCGACATGTAGAGACACTTCATCCCGGGGTTGGCCTTCCCGACAAGGTCGACGAACTCGCGCACGTTCATGCCCGGCATCACCACGTCCGTCACGAGGACATCCACCCGTTCGCCGGATGCGGCCATCAGCTCCAGGGCCCGCTCGGGGCATTCGGCCGAGATGACCCTGTATCCGAGCCTCACCAGGAAGGCGTCGACCGTCGCCCTTACCGATGCCTCGTCCTCGACGAGCAGCACGGTCTCCTTCCCGGTGCGGAGCTCGGCGGGCGATTCGGTCCGGTGCCTCTCGGGGCTGCCATCGCACGCGGGGAAGCCCACCCTGAAGGTGCTTCCCTGGCCGGGTTCGGAGTAGACACCGATATAACCCTCGTTCTGTTTGACGATGCCGTGCACCGTAGCCAAGCCGAGCCCCGCCCCCTTGCCCACATCCTTGGTGGTGAAGAAGGGTTCGAATATGTGCGCAACCGTCTCGGCATTCATCCCGCAGCCGTTGTCGGATACGATGATCATCGCGTAGATGCCGGGCTTCACGTCGAGGCGGCTCCGGCAGTAGTCTTCGTCGAGCTCGGTACGGGCGGTCTCGATGGTCAGGACGCCGGGGCCCTCGAATGCGTCGCGCGCGTTGAGCGCCAGGTTGACCAGGAGCTGGTCGAGCTGGGCTGGATCGATCATCACGGGGGGGACCCCCGCTCCCGGGAGCCAGTGCAGGTCGACATCCTCTCCGATGAGCCTGCCGAGCATCTTCATCATGCTCGCGATCGCGTCGTTGACGTCCGTCACGCGGGGCGACACGGGCTGCCTCCGGGCGAAGGCCAGGAGATGCTTGACGAGTTCGATGGACCGGTCGGTGATGTTGACGATTTCGTCGATCCATTCGCGCAGCGGGTTCCCCGGCGCCGTGCTCTCCCTGCAGAGCTCGGCATAGTTGAGGATACCCATCAGCAGATTGTTGAAGTCGTGAGCCACCCCGCCGGCCAGACGCCCCACGGCTTCGAGCTTCTGGGCCTGTTCGAGCTGCGTCCGGAGCCTCTCGGTCTCGAGGCCGAGCCGCTCGGACTCGGTGATGTCCCTGGTGATGTACCACCGGTATCCCTGCCCTCCACCCACACCTGGCGCCGAATAGGCCCTGACCTCCACGAGCAGCGGGGTGCCGTCCTTCCTGAGCAGTCTCATGGCATAGAAGCCGGGCTGGGATCCCCCTCCGCCTGCCTGAGGCTCAGCCGGCATTCCCTCATCCCGGGAGGTTGTCGCGGCCAGGGTGTCGACTGCGCCTGCGAGTTCGCCGGGCGTGTAACCCAGCATTTCGCAGTAGGCGGGATTGGCCTCGATGATCAGCCCGCCGGGGCTGGCCATGACCATGCCGTCCCTGCTGCCCTCGAAGATCTCGCGGTAGCGTCTCTGGCTCTCCTTCAGGGCGTCCTCCGTACCCCTGCGCTCGACCAGATCGAGGATCACGGAGGCGAAGTACTCGAGGATCTGCATCCTGCGAGGGAAGAGGATCTGCGGGATTCCGGAGGCGGCGAGTACCGCGGCTGTCGCGCCATCCCGCGAGACCGGCACTGCTGCAGCCATGGTCTGCCCTTCGGAGATCGGCGAGGAGGCAGGTGCCCCGTCCCTGATACACCTCTGGAAGACATCCTCCAGCACCGTTCCCGGCCGTGGGGGACAGGAGGAATCGCCGGCTCCGATCACGCGGAAGAATCCCTCCTCCGCTCCGACCAGCGACAGCACCAGCCCGGCCGCAGAAGCCAGGAACTCACCCGGCGGGAGCTCGGCGATACGGCGGGTGAGCTCGAGCCTGATCTCGACCATGCCCCTGCCCAGCCGCTCCTCGGTTCTGTCGCGGAACACGAGTACGACGCCGGTGAGCTTCATGCCCGAGTCGAAGATAGGTGAGACGGAATGCTCGATCGGGGTACGCCTGCCGTCGCGCGAGACCAGGATGCTGTCCGACGGGCGCGTGCCGCTCCCGCCGGCCAGGACCCCGGCGACGGGGTCGGCTGCCGGTTCGCCGGTTCCGGGATCGACGATCCTGAAGACATCGGCGACCGGCCGGCCGAAGGCCTCCGTGCCGTGCCAGCCCGTGAGCTCCTCGGCCACGGGATTGATCAGGTCGACCCTTCCGTCGAGATCCGTCGAGACCACCGCGTCGTCGACCGCGCGAAGCGTTATGCCGTGCCGGTCCTGCGAGGCCCTGAGACGCGACTCGGAACGATAGAGTTCCTCGAAGTGGCGCTTCTTCTCGCGCTGCCAGAGGAACAGCCCCCCCAGACAGATCGCGAACGCCGACACGACGAACAGCCCCATGAGGAGCCCGAACCTTGCGCGGAGGCCGCCTGTGGCTGCCGGCTCGTCCATCATCGCGATCAGGATCCAGGGGGAGCCCTGCACCGGCGCGGCCGCGGCGAGCACCCTTCCGCCATGATAGGCCGTTCCCGACAGGCAGACCCGGGCGCCGGAGGCAGCCTGTGCCTCCACCTGCCCGACATCGGACAGGGGGATTCGCAGTTCGAGGGCCGGGAATCCCGAGTGCGCGGGTTCGTTGAGATACACGACATCGTCGCCCCGCACCTCTATGAGGGCGACCTCGACGGCGTCACCGATGGAAGGCCCGGGCCTGAGGATCGGCTCGAGGAAGGAGGATGCATCGCTGACCAGGACGAGGTACGTCGGGGGGACCCGTATCCGGCCGTCTTCATCGGAGAGACGTGCGATCACCGACATGTGCGGCACGGAGTCGCCTCCGTGCAGGTGCATGTCCACGAAGGACGGGGTGAGCGTGTCGAGAGCCGTAGTGACGAGATCTCGGGACAGGCCGCCGGTGAAGAGCGGAGGATCCGATCCCGAGACGAGCAGCGCTCCTGAGGAATCCACCAGCATGACGTCGAGATAGCTGTGCTCGAGCATGGTCTGGCGGAAGATCGATTCCAGCAGGGAAGCCGAGGGTGCCGACCGTGATTCGAGATAGTCGGAGACGGCGGGAGTCAGCAGAGGATCGGTCGATATCATGCCGGCGTCGGTGATCTGGTCGAGGCGCCAGATACCGACCTGCCCGGAGGAGAATCCGGCGATGGATTCGAGTTCGCTCCAGGCGTTCCTCCTGGCCTGCCTGCGCTCGGTGTCGAGGATCAGCGCACCGGCCGCGGCGAGTAGGAGAAGCGCGCCGGACATCCATGCGACCGTGGTGCGTGCGGATGGTTCCTTCATTGCGGGGACGGGGTTCCGGCCTTCGGCCGGCGGGATGGGATCACACCGAAGGATGGCTCTCGCCAGTATCCCGGAAGAGCTGCCGTGGCACACCCCCTGGGAAGATTGCATTAACAGTCTACTCCAAGCGGTGTCCTCCGGTCAAGACGACCCGGCCCGGCCGGATGCGGCCGTCAGGGAATGGCTCCGGGCGGCCTGGGGACTGCACGGAACGGCCTGCCCAGCATGAACGACACCCACTCCCCGAGAGCGAGGACGGGGTCGCCGGCCTGCGGGCCGCATCCGGCCGTCGCGAATATCCACTCACCAGTCAGCTTCGGATCGAAGGCGGCGCACTCCGAGGGCAGCGTTCCGGGCGCGATCAGCCGCTGCTGGAACGCCTGCATGCGCCACTCGAACTCGAAATGCCGCCAGCGCGTTCCACAGGCGGTGCAGACAGCGTCATCCCCCTGCATGTAGGATGGGGCTGCCGGCGGTTCCCGCCTGAACAGAGGCAGATCGAGCGCATCGGCTACCAGGCGGTTCTGGATCTCGTCCATCCAGCCCGGCCCGTGCTCCTTCCCCGCCCAGAACCTGAACTGTGGCCACCCGCACAGGCAGGGATGCCCCGACAGGTACTCCCCCAGCACCTCGCGCACTGCTGCACGGGTTTCGTCCGGCAGATCCCGGGAAGTCACGGCGCCTTGCCGGGTGCCGGCGTTTCAGCGGGTGAGCCAGCCGCTCCGGACATAGTCGCGGATTCCGTCCTCGATGCCGAATGCCGCCTTGAATCCGATCCTCCTGGCTGCTTCGGCCGTTTCGCAGGTCGTGTCGGACTGGTAGTTCCCGCCGAATGGATTGGGGAAGTACTCCGGCCTCCTGTCGAGACCCAGCTCGGTGTTGAGGATGTCCACCAGGGTGTTGAACGTGGTCGCGCGCCCCGATGCGCAGTTCACGACGCAGCTCTCTCCGGCCCGGGAGGCGAGCAGGTTCGCCCGTACGACATCCTTCACATAGATGTAGTCGCGCTTCTGTTCGCCGAACTCGAACAGGCGGGGGTTCCCCGACAGCATCTGCCGCGCTAGCTGGTGGATCATCGTGGCGCGCGATCCCTTGTGGTTCTCGCGCGGGCCGTAGACGTTGCAGTACCGCAGACCAACGATGACAAGGCCGGGGATGGACGCCGCAAGGGATGCCGCATGCTCCTCGAGAGCCTTCTTCGACTCGGCGTAGGGGGTGTTGAGGTCGAAGGGGCCCTCCTCACGGAAAGGAGCGGCATTCCTGCCGTAGACCGCGGTGGAGGAGGCGTATACGATCCTCCTGCAGCCCCTCTCGACGACATGTCTGAAGAGGGCGGCGGAGGATTCCAGGTTCGCCCTGAACATCTCGGCCCTGTCCATGTTCCTCGTGTTGTTGAGGGCTGCCTGGTGGAACACGGCGTCCACTTCACCGATCGCATCCCAGTCGATGCCCAGGAACCCCGGATTGAGACACTTGCCGGTGAAGCCCGGGAGCTGCTGCTCGGCTTCGTTTCCGGTGATGACGACGTCGTGGCCCGAAGCAATGAGTTCCAGCGCCAGGTTCGAACCCACGAGCCCGGTCCCGCCGGTCACCAGACATCTCATCTCTGCTCCACCTCCGGCATGCCCCCGCCCCTGCCGGCGGAGAGGCACGCACGTTCCGGGCACGGCCCGGACTCGCGTCAGAAGAAGATCTTTGCCAGCTTGAGCGCGCCCTGCGCCCAGGGGGTCCGGTGGGTGAGGCCCGGCCTCTTCCCGAACCGGCTGCAGTTCTCGAGGTACCACCTGTAGTTCCTCAGGAGGGCGTCGACATTGGAGTACCTGGGCGCGAATCCGAGTCTGTCGACGGCCTTCTGGATCGACACGAAGGACTCCTTGTCGACCGTCTCGTAGATCCACTTGTAAAGAGGAGAGAGGTGCAGCGACTCCAGGAGCCTCAGCATGAGCACGGCGGGCTTCACCGGGATGGAGGATATCCGCCGCCCGTGCCCGGCGAAATCGAGCACCGCCTGGAAGTCGGAGCGCGGTGTGCCGTAGACTGCGGCTCCGACGTTGAAAGTGTCGTTCGCGAGGTCGTCGGGCAGCGTAGAGCAGAGCCAGATGACATCGCAGAGATCCTCCACGTCGAGGAACTGATAGGGGTTGTTCCCGCTGCCGAGCACGGGGAAGCCGTGCCCCTCCCTGGCCCACTCGTAAAGGAGTGCGAAGACCCCGAGGCGCTCGGGGCCGATGAAGGACTTGGGCCTGAGGATGGGCACGGTGACGCCGTTCCCGCGGAACTCCTCGCACACCTTCTCGGCCGCGACCTTCGCCTCGCCGTACGGGCCGACGCCGAACAGCCTGTCGGTCTCGAAGAGCGGATGATGGTCGGGTATTCCGTAGACGGCGGTGGTCGAGATATGGACGATCCGCTTCACGCCGGCCTTCACCGACTCCTCCATCACGATCCGGGTGCCCTCGATGTCGGTGCTGTAGATGTCCTCGGGCTTGTACAGAGGAAGCGCCGCCGCGGCGTGCACGACCACATCGGCGCCTTCGAGGGATCCAACCACGTCCTCGCGGATGCGGATGTCACCCTGGATCGCTCTTATCCTGTCCCTGCAGTCTTCATAGTCGAACTCGACGAGGTCCAGGACCGTGACATCCTGTCCCCTGGCGAGCAGGTAGCGAACCAGGTTGATCCCGAGAAAACCGGATCCTCCCGTGATGAGGAATCTCTTGCCCACTTCCACCGATCCTTCCGTTGCCCGGAATGCCGGAACCACTGCCCTAATATGCCGACATCGGCGACCTGAGGGGTCGGGGGCGACCGGATCCAACCATGAGAGAGCGCCTGGACTCCGGATGCGGCCGTGCCGACAGGCTAGTGAAGCCCCTGCGATCTCCTGACATCCCAGGCCCTGCCTGCATCCTGCCCGGTCTCCCAGTACCTGTTGTCCGGCATCGTGAGCGTGAAGGGCCTGATCCTGGTGATGTCGGGCCTGCCGTCCGGGCAGCAGGACGGATCGGCATAGGCCCCGACGATCTCCCCGATGAAGATGTCGTTGGTCGGCAGCTCGACAGTCTGCACCAGCCTGCACTCCATGTTCACGGAGCACTCCACGGCCATCGGAGCGCCGGTCTCCTCGCCCGTGACGACGGTGAACAGCTTCGACTTGTCCGTGCTGCTGCCGCTGATGATCCCGCAGTAGTCCACCCTGTCGATGATCGAGACGGGCGGGACGCCTACGCTGAAAGCCCTTGAGGAGCGGATCCCTCTGTTCGTGAAGTGCCCCCTGTTGATGGCCACGGCGATCATCGGAGGCTTGTAGTTGACCCTGGAGACCCAGGCCACCGGCATGAAGTTGGCCCTCCCCCCCGTTTCCGCGCCCACGAGAACCATGGGCATGGGATACGGGAAGGCGTTCCTGTCGATTCTGATCTGTCCCATCTAAACCCTCCGGCTGGTCAGATGTGTTGCAGCCTGCTCTTCCGCTCCTCCGTGAACTCCCACCAAGGACGCGGATCGCCGCCGTCCATGAAGCGCGTTATCGAAACGAAGAGGTCGATCACGCAGGGGTCGAGCCTGGACCCGGTGCGCCTGCAGAGTTCGTCGTACATGGCATACGGATCGCGGCCCGCCACCTGGGCAGGTTCGGTGATCCCGAGGAGCTCGAGGTCGGCGGCCATGGCCGGCCCGACGTTGGGCAGGTCGGTCAGGCATGTCATCCGTTTCCGATCGACTTTCGACGGGTTCATGCGCACTCCCTCCCCCGGCCGGACGGCTGATCGTCCGACGGGCCGTCCTATGCCCCGAGCCCCCTGAAGTAGACCGTTCCGTTCTCCCTGTCCACCACGAGCCAGTGCGTCCCGGAGCTTGTCCAGGAGTTCTCGACCTCGTCGATGTAGCAGTCCTTGTCGTAGATCGACCCGGGGGCCCATGGCGGGTCGAACCGGTCGTATCCGGGCGGCAGGTCGAACTCGTCCTCGATGTCCGACCAGTAGACCTCCCTGTATCCGGTGGCGATCAGGGAGTCGATGCAGACATCCGTCGCCGAGAACCTGAGATAGAGGCTGTAGCCCTGCCATGTGTCTCCGACTCCCTGCAGGTCGCTCACTCCGCCGACGACCGGGGACATCAGTACCGCCTCGAAAATCTCGCGCGGAGTATTCGTCGATGTGGGGCCGGAGCCCCCGCAGCCCGCCGCGGTGGTCAGTGCAACCGCTGAGAAGATGCCCATCGTCGTATGGCCTGCCGTCACAACCACCTCCCGACCTTCCTCCGATACTCCGAGTATGCGCTTCCGAAGCCTGAAAGGAGGCGCTCCTCCTCGCGCGGCACCACGATCCGGTCGATCAGGAGCATCACCGGGACCAGTAGAACGAGGGCAGCCGGGCTCCCGGCGGCCATGGCTATGCCGGCATAGATCGTCGCCGATCCGACATAGGCCGGATTCCTGGATCTGGAGTAGATCCCGGAAGTCACCAGGGCCTCCGCCCTGCGCGACGGATCGAACGGGGTGCCGGCGCGGCGGAGAGCAGTCGCAGCGGAAGCCAGGGTCACCGATCCGGCAGTGATGAGGATGATCCCGCAACCCGCGGAGATCCGCACATCCAGCGGGATGCTCAGATGGAGGAGCAGATCCGCCGAGAACCCGAGCAGCAGCCCGGCCAGGAACAGGATACCCGGCTGCACTCTTCCCCCGGTCAAGCCGGCTTCTCCGCATCGTCCCCGGAACGGCCGGATAGCTTTCCCCTCCCCGCGGCACCGCGTGCGGCTCGATACTCCTTCAGCCCATTCACTAACGAAGCACCGGCACAGAACGAGCCGGCCACGAGGCCCAGCAGGGGCGCAGTGCGAACCGACCCCCCGAGCGAGGACGCCGAGATGACGACTGCGGCCAGACCGCTTACCGCCGCGACGAGGTCCATGACCAATCTCCTCCTGGCCCTGTCCATCAGCCACCCTCCCGGAAGCACATGAACGGGAACGAATCAGGCGTCCGGATTCTCCGGCCGAGCGCCTGAGAATGATCAGTCGCCGACAACTCCAGCCCCTCGGATCAGCTCGAGGTTCAGCCTCTTCTTCATGAACGCTCCTGTCAGGGCATCCCGTTCGGTCTGCGAGCAGCAGGATGCAATCCTGGCCGCAAGCTCTTCCGATGCCTCGAACACCGCTTCCAGACGGCCGCAGGGGAACCCGCCGCATCGACCGCAGTCCGGGATGCCTCTGGAGAATGCGCAGTCCCTGACGAGAGGCCAGGCACAACGGCTAGACGAGCGGCAGCCCCGGCAGGCCATGTCCTCCACCGGGAAGCCGGTCTCTCTGAGACCGATCCGCACCCAGAGATCCCTCACCTTCTCCAGAGCCGCCGGATCTCCCGAAGCCGTGGCGAGGAACCTGGGGCAGGCTCCGCAGTCGTCGCCGCAGACGCCGATCATAGGGCCGTGCGGGATCGGATGCCGGACAAGGCACCCTCCGGCAGGACGCGAACCGGCTCTGGAACGGAGCGACGCAGGCCCACGGGGTCTCAGGTCTTCGATGCAGGCTTGGAGGTCCGGGGCTTCTTCGCGAGCCAGAAGATGAAGAGCCCGACGGAAATGAACACGATCGCGATCGGAAACGCCACCCTGACGGAATCGATCGCGGCACCGGACGCTCTCCCGCCTGAGACGGTCTTCAGAAGCCATTCGGCCATGGCCGGCGAGAAGCCGACGAGGGCGATCCAGGCCGCGAAGAGGGCTATCAGCACGGGGCACGGCCAGAGCTTCGGCTGCGAAACCTCCATTCCGGCACCCTTCGCCATGGCATCCACGGCGTCCTTCGCCTCCTTGAGGGAGGCGCCGGTGCTCTCGCGGTAGAGCTTGATGGCCTCGATGTACTCCCCCCCGGCAATCATCGTCCTGACGCGTTCGAGGTTCTCGGAGGTGATGAGGTTGGGCCCGCTGCCGCCGGGTTCGTCCTCACGGATCGTCAACTCTGTTCCGCAGTAACCGCATGTGATCCGGCCCGTTCCGGATACGGTCTGGAGGCTGCTCCCGCAGTTCGGGCACCTGTTCGTCTCGACAACCATCAAGTCCCTCCCGGACTGCCGGATCGACATCCGATGGAATTACCCGTCCGAACATGCTCATGGGCCGTCGCACGGTAAACGGCGGCAGCCACCTGCGGGTCTGCTCAGATGAGGATCCAGGGACGGTCGGCCCCGCAGGCTTCGACCGTGACGGAATCGATCCTCCTGACTCCCGGCAGCGCCTCCCTCCCGTCGGCGGCCTCGGGGCTGACGAACCTTGCCCTCACGGTGAACGGAGGCGAAGGGGCGAATGGCCGTGCCGAGCCGATGGAATGCATCGCGCGTTCCACGCCTTCTCGTATGGCCTGCCGGGCTCCGGCTGGAGACATCGATACGGCGGGAGCCTGACGGAGCCCTCTGGGTTCACCGCCCAGCCCCTCCTTCACGGCGACGGTCACCGACCACGGCGCCAGCTTCGAGGCTTCGGAGGCAGCGGCCCTGTCGCCTGCGAGGAAGACGAACGGGACCCCGTGGAGTCCAGCTGCGTAGCTGTTCATCCAGATCTCCCCGACGGGCTCCCCGTCGACCCAGTAGCCCTCGAGCCCACCGTGGAACGAGTGCGGCAGGACAGCGCGCGGAGTGCCCGCCATTGCGTGCATGCCGATCTGGAACAGGCCGGCGAATCCGGGATCGAGCCCTTCCGGGCCACCCCTCTCCAGCCCCCATCACGAGCCTGCAGGAAGGATGCAGGAGTTCGGGATCGATCCCCCCGGGAAACCCGCCGTGCCCGTCCCATGCAACGACTTCGTCGACTCCCGCAGCGATCGCACCCTCCGCAAGGGCGTTCAGCTCCAGCGTAGCGAGCCGCCGCGCCTGGCCGAGATAGGGTGCAAACCATCCTGCACGGGCATCCCAGCAGCACTGGAGGCCGTGGTCCACAACCCCGGCAACACCCTCGAGATCGCATGTCACATAGATCCTCGAACCCATATGAACCTCCTGGCCGGAACGGGTCCTGGAGCCGCTCAGGGCTCCGGGCTGCCGGTGTCCTTTTCGCCCTTGTAGAGCTCCGCCCTGGCCTCGCTCGCAAGCGCCTCGTACCGGCTGCGGAACCGGTCGAGAGTGTCCTCTTCCAGCTCTTCCAGATCGAGCAGGGCGTTGTGCGCGCCCCGGGTCGCCCGGATCAGCTCGTCCAGCTTGATCTGGATAGCCTTCGTGTCTCGGTTCTGGGTGTTCTGGATGAGGAAGACCATCAGGAACGTGATGATCGTCGTGCCCGTGTTGATGACCAGCTGCCAGGTGTCGCTGAACCCGAACAGCGGCCCGGTGACTATCCAGACCAGGATCACGAAGACCGCTGCGACGAAGACCCAGGGCCTGCCGCTGAAATGTGCCGTACCCTTCGCGAATCTCGAATACCAGGCATTTCCTCTCATGTCCAGCTCCTTTTCCCATGATCGGTACATCTCTCCATACAGGTTATCCGTGAATTCCGCGTCCGTCGACTGTTCTTTACCGTTCGTCGAACATGTCCGCCACGGTGGTTTCCAGCAGGTACGACCGTCTGCATGATATGAATGCACTGACAGGAGGGGTACCATGCGCAGTTGCCTACTCGCGACGCTCCTGCTCCCCGTCGTCGCTCTCGGTGACGCCGGCATCCTCGGCTCCGTGGTCCGCGGTCCGTCGGTGCTCTCCGATTCGGGGCCGGACGTGAGGATGCTGGCCCAGGATGTCCTCATCAGCGTGGACCGGCACTCATACGAGATCACGGGCTGCTTCCTCCTGCACTCGCCATCCGACGAGGGCACCGTTTTCATGTACTTCCCGGTGGACATCATCACGCCCTTCGTAGGCATGCTCTACAGCTCCACGAAACCGGATGCCCTGCTGGAAAGGGTGGACGTTACGGTCGACGGCATCGAGGCCGAGGTGTTCCCGATGTTCGTCTGCGAGTGGGGTACTTCCAAGGAGCCGTCGCTCTCGTGCTGGGAGTCGGCCCGGGAGATGACGAGGCCCCTCCTTCCGGACGAGCCCGATCCGGGAGAGCCTTTCTATGCCACCAGGATCCCCCCCCAGGGAGAGGTGACCGGCTCTTTCGGAACATGGCTCACGACGCTGCCGGGAATCCGGAGTCAGGCGCTGAACGCAGCCTGGTCGGCCGGTTTCGGGGAGGACGACACCGTGCTCGTCGAATACCACGTGACGGGGCGCATGACGACGGACTACGATTCGACGATGTCCATCCTCTGTTATCCGTTGCAGACCGGGTCGACGTGGACCGGATCCATCGGAAGCGGCAGGGTGACGGTGGTTCCTTCCGGACCCGCGGGCCCTGGAGAAGTGACGTTCATCGCCGGTTCCATGCTCCCGGAATCGGTCGCACTCTCTCCGGGTGCCTTCGAACCTCTTCCGGAGATGGCGGGGCACCATTCCTTCGCAGCCACCAGACTCTCCCGGCTGGCGGGAACCCGCCTCGGGGGCGGTTTCCAGTGGAGCTTCTCCGACTTCGAGCCCTCCGCCGTCCCGGAGGGCTGGCGGGGGCTGTTCCCCGGCCTCGGCGACATGTACGCGGTGATTGCGGACAGCGTGAGGGAGTGGCGGACTTCGGAATCCGCACCGAGGCCGACGGGCTGGGGCGGGTCGTTCATCTACGCTTTTCTCTCCGACGACCCTCCCGACAGGCTGACTGTAATCGACCTGGACGGCGTGCAGCTCCACGACTCGCCGGACTCCGATGCCCCGGCGATCTCCCTGCTTCCGGTGAACACCGTGCTGGATGTGATCGAGACGCGCGGACCCTGGATCCTGGTGGACTGCAGCCCCTACGACATAGTGAACTATGAGCTGATGGGTCCCCTTCACGGCTGGATCGAACTCTACCGCACCGGAGACGACGGCCTGTCGAGGCCCGCAGCTCTGCCCATGCTATGAGCAGGCTTCCCTTCGCGGCAATGTCCCGGTTGTTCTCCTGAATCGCAGCCAGACAGGTCAGTCGGCCCGCAAGACCGTGTATTCGCCCGGCTTCCCGGGGATGATCCGGAACGTCGAGGCAGCGAGCGTGTGCGGGTCGGTCGCTTCTAGGACGATGGCGGTCCCGCCGTCGAACTCGAACACGGGAGTGCCGATGGAGAGGGGTTCGTCCGATCCGATCCCGGACACGGGTTCGGAGAGCACGATGCGGGGGCCGGAGTCCTCGGTTGCGTCGGCCAGCCACTGCAGGTACAGGATGGACTCGACGACCTCGAACCCCGAGTTCTCGACCACGACACGGTAATGCCCCCTGACTCCGTCCGACTCCCAGAATCCGCCGCTCGCAACCGAGGAGATGCATGGGTCGATCACGGGGACCTGCGCGGAAACCGCATCCAGTGCCAGCAGTGCCGTAAGGATCGACGCTGTCATGGCTCCCCCGGAAGCCTGCAGGAGGTGCCGGTCATCAGACGAAGTCTATGCTGCTCGCCGATGCCGACACGACGTAGCACCGCTCGATGTTGGACGCCTCGTCGGCGGGGATCATGAAGAAGCCGGGCCTGCCGGGCTGGTAGCCCTGCGTGGTTCCCAGCAGCACCTCGCCGTCCCTGAACACGACCCTGATCTTCCGCCCTACCGGGGGATGCGCGGGATCGAAGGATTTACGCTCCATGTGGCGAGGGTCGCCCTCGAGGTCCTTCACGAAGAACACGGCCTTCAGCTCGCTGATCTTCACCGTGAGCGGGCCCTTCTCCCCCGGCCGGGAGGATGGGATGACGTGGAACGATTCCTTGTTGGGCAGGAAGTCCGATGTCTCGCCCTTCAGGATGTGTCCGTCCGAATACCTCGCCACGACCCTGTTCATCAGACCCTCCTGCTCGAACCGTGCCCGGCCTGCCAGCTGACGGGCAGCCGCCGCGGACTCCGCCCGGCGATCCTTGCGCATCCGGCTTCCATCAGCCGGATTCCGCTCGCACGCATCATCATGGCGCTCCAGCTCCCCGTCAAGCGCGAGGGGACCAGCGTCGCAGCCCCGGCTCAAGCATCGGTTCACGGCCCGGACAGAGGTCGACTGCCCCGGCAGGGGAACCGGGCGGATTACCTGTGATGCGGTTTCGCCCCTATGTTCCATCATGAGTATTCACCGGGTATGACTGGAGGATGTCGATGAACGCCCTTGATCTCCTTCTCGTTGTCTCCGTCTGCACCGGCACTGCTTCGGGCGGCCTGGACCGCGTCTACGAGAGCCCGGCGCCGGTCGGACAGGTGGAGGTCCTCTCCGAGGGAGGAGGGGACACGGTGATCAGGTTCGCTCTGGACGCGCTCGATTCCGAGGACGTTTCGATCGAGGGATTCGGCTGCGGTACGCTGTTCAGCATCCCGGACGGGGGCATTTCGGGTATAGAGGGCTATCCCGACCTCCCGGTGATCCGCAGGATGGTCAGGGTGCCCTCCACGGGGGATGTCAGGGTCGACCTGCTCGAGCAGGAGACCTCCAGGCTCGGAGTTCTCAGGATCCCACCCCTCCAGCCGTTCCCTGCGCACGACGGCGAGACACCTCCCTTCCGCATCAGCGAGGAGTTCTACACCGGGAGCGGGCTCTACCCGGCTTCTCCGGTGATCGTCGAATCCGTGTGTGTCCTGCGCGACATCAGAGTCGCCTGGATCTGCTACTACCCCGTCTCATGGGATCCGTCTACAGGCGAGGCGACGCTCAACACCGAGGTCACGGTGCGCATCCACGCGGGGGACGGCAGGGGTGAGAACGAGCTGCCCAGGCCGTTCACCGGTCTGACACGGAGCTTCCTCCCTCTGTACGACGAGGTGCTGGGCTTCCCCGAGAGGGAGGGCGCGGACATCATCGACGGCAGCTACCTCTTCATCTCCTCCGGGGAGGGCCTCGATCTCGCAGGCGCCCTGATCGACTGGAAGTACAGGAAGGGATTCGAGGTCTTCACGGCCACGGTCCCCGAGATCGGTTCGACGCCCGAGGCGATCGACGCATGGATCGAGAATGCCTACGCCACCTGGCCCAACCCTCCCGAGTACATCCTCATCGTCGGCGACGGATATGTCGTCCCGCCGCCCTGGTACGGCGGCTCGTTCGCTGCGGACAACATCTACGGCGTCGTGGGGTCGGGATCGGTGCCGTCGATCCATGTCGGGCGGCTCTCCGGGAGCGACTCGGATGACCTGGCGTACGAGACCTGGAAGATAGCGAGCCACGAGATGGACCCCTACGAGCCATCCACCAGCTGGTTCCAGAGCGGCATCAGCGTCGGCCACGTGCAGTTCGCCGACAACTCCTACGAGTACGTCGAGTTCATGGAGTATGCCGGGATGGATGTGACCTGGTTCTGCGACACGGGCGGGATCCCTCCCACGATTCCCGGTCTCGCGGAGAGCCTGAACGAGGGCTGTTCGATGTTCGGCATCTGCGGCCACGGAAACCTGACTACGATCGTACCCCCGGGATTCACCAACTCGGACGTGGAAGCCCTGATGAACGGACGGCGCCTGGGCTGGTGGGTGCTCGTCGCATGCAACACGGGCGAGTTCGACGGCGAGTACTGCTTCAGCGAAGCGCTGATGGGGGCGGGCGACGCAATCGAGACCAAGGGGGCCATCGGCGTGATGAGCCCCACCACGGGCAGCCCGATCGGCCCGGCCGACTCTCTCGGCAAGTGGATCTTCGAGGGCCGGTTCGTGAACGGTATGAGCCACATGGGTGCGATCACGGACTGGGGCAAGGCCGGGGTCTACAGCTACTATGGGGCCAGCGGCAACTCGAACAACCACATGCACATGGTCTTCGGCTGCCCGGAGCTGGACATCTACAACGTATCCTCACCGCTGCCCCAGATCGTATGCAACCACCCCGACTCCATCCTTCCGGGCACGCAGACCTTCCCGGTGACTGTCGGGGGCGAGCCCGCGGCGGGTGTGCTGGTGGCCGTGATGATCCAGGATACGGTTTCCGGTTCATGGATGGAGTCGTTCTACTCCGACGCTTCGGGGAACGTCACGTTCGACATCCCCTCATACACTCCCGGCAGTTCCGTCTGCGTCACCGCCACCGGCCAGAACCTGCACCCCTACCTCTCCGACGGGCTGGTTGGGATAGGCGACCAGGAATGGGACGTACCGCGGGCGTCTCTCTCTATGAGCCCGGTCCCGTGCTCCGGCGTCCTGTCGATCGGCTTCACGCTCCCGGAGGCCGGCAGGACCGTAGTCTCGGTGTACGACATGGCGGGCAGGGTCGTGGCCACCCCTGTGGATGACGTGCTCGCGGCCGGGGATCATTCCGTGGTCTGGGGCTGTTCCGGGCAGGGTGGTGGAAGCGTGCCCGCGGGAGTCTACTTCTGCAGGCTGGAGACGGCCTCGGCCTCGCTCTCGCGGAGGCTGGTCCTGCTCCCCTGACCGGTGACCGGGGTCAGACTACCGTCGAAACCGGCCCTTCAATATGTTGTCTGCCATATTGTTACATTGATAGTCATTTTACAGGTTATCGCGTGATGAAAAGTGCTGTTCAAGAACGATAATCATCTCAGCATCCGTGGGATCGCCTAAACCCGGGAGTGGTCGAGAACAACCAGGGATGCCCATCGGGCAGGCAACTCGAATACATCTGCTTCCCGTCTCCATGAGAGAATGGACCGATTCAGACAAATCCGTCTGTTAACGCAATAGTAGCCTGACCCCATCAGGTCAGAGCAGCGGAGTGAGATTCCTGGGCAGCATATCCAGGGATTCCAGCAGGTCCCATTCCTCGAGCTTTTCCATCAGAGGCTGCGGCAGGTCACCGCGGGGGGTGCCTCCGAGCAGCATCTCGGTCTCCTCCTCCGAGAACACTGCTCCATCCACTACCCGGTCGTTCCCTTCGTTCGCCGGACAGATGGCCTGGCAACGCATGCAGCCAACCAGGCAGTTGTGCCAGGAAGAGTCAAGCCATTCCGGGAACGGAACTCCACCCGGCATTTCGTTCCAGAGGGTGATGCACCTCTCGGCCCTCACCAGGAATCGCCCCGGATCGATGGCGCCCGAGGGGCAGGCCTCGGTGCAGGCTCTGCAGGACGCGCACGACTCCATCGCGGCCGGCTCGGTCCAAACGTGGCTCGAGCATTCGAGGTCGGTGAAGAAGGCCGCCAGCCTGTAGTAGCTTCCCATTCCGTCGACGTAGGTGATGTTGTTCCTGCCATATCGGGCCAGGCCGCACGAGACGGCCAGGAGCTTCACGGGCAGGCGGGCCCTGGACGCGCGGAAGCCCGAAGGCCCGAGTATCGAAGACAGCGCCTCGCCGGCGGACCGATCCTTCCGCATGCAGTGCAGATAGTGGGGGGGGACGGTCACCATCGTCCGTGCTCCCTGGCGATCGAACCAGAGGTGCACCGGATCGTCGGGGATGGCGACGATGACTATCGATTTCGCCGCCGGCAGGTCACCGGGAGGCGAGTAGACGAAACCTGACAGGTTCCCGCTGAAGAAGTCGCTGCCGATGATCCCATCGATGCGCCAGCGGTCGATGCTGTTCTGCAGGTCGGCCAGGCGGGCAACGGGAACCATCCCGGCCCGGTATCCCAGCGCTTCGAGCCGGTTGATCACGTCATCCTGCATGGTCATAGCCAGTTCTCCCTCACGGATGAAGTCGCATAGTCTGGTCTGCGTCACCGCATCGTTGAGCGTTCTCACGGCAGCTTCCTGCAGTACTCGATGAAGCGGGCCTCGATCTCGAAACCCAGCCCGGCGTAGATCCCGAAGGCCTCAGGGCTGTCGCCGAAGGTCTCGAGCGAAATCGGAGCCGTGCTGCCCTTCCTGAGCCACCTCATCGCGGTCAGGGTGAGCTGCTTCTGGAGCCCGAGGCTGCGGTGGCGAGGCAGGACGCCAGGGGAGTCGATCACGAGGTCGGGCTCCCGACCCGGTCCAGCCGGTCTCCGGAAGGCGGCGACGACCCCCGCCACATCCCCCTCCGGTCCGAAAACCATGAAGACTCCATGGGGATCGTGGAGTTCCGGGCGGGTTTCGATCTCTCTTTCGAGGTATCCGGCATCCACGATCCCGGGGGAGTTCTCGGTATGCCCCCACATATCGCCGTAACTGCCGTTGAGCGCCTCGGCGAGCATGTGCAGATCGCTCACAGAGGCGAAGTCCCTCGCGGTGTATCCGGCAGGCCAGACCGGTTCGGGTGAGTCCACATCCGCGCCGGCCTTCATGATCCTGTTCTCTCCGGCCGGTGTGAAACCCCGTCCCGACAGAAACGAGCCACCCGTCTCGTTCGAGGCGTCTACCGCAGATGTGGCATGGGTAGATCCAGCTTCGACAGACCGCATGATTACGGCCTCCAGAAGCCTGCTCCCGATCCCTCGCCTCCGCAGATCGGGCCTGACTGCCGAATAGACGATGGATCGCTCCGGCGACTGCGCCCACGTGAAAGCGTACCCGGCCATGTTCTCCGGATCAGCCTCGATCCAGGCCGTCCACCTGTCACGCGCCGGATCGTGACCGGGCCATGCCAGCGTCGACAAGGCGGCCTGCTCGCTGACATCGTTGCCGGAACGATCGACCTCTTCGACCTCGCGGCGCAGCCTGACGAACGCCGGCATGTCAGTCGCCCTGTCGAACGGCCTAATTATGAACTGGGTCGGGCTACCCTTCACAACGGCCCTGCAACATCATGCCTGCCATTTATATACAACAACAGTCATTCCACGGGATATCTCCTGAAGAAGAGTGCTTTTCATGGACGCTTCATCCTTCGGCATCCGTGATTATCCCTTCATCCGGATCAGGCGCCGAAAGGATCACTGATGCCAGTCCTTACGGCATTCCACGAGCAGCAAGACCCCGTTTCCCTTTAATGCCGCTGATCGCCGGGCAGGCATCCTCCACCGGGCTGCCGGGTCACTCGGTCGTCGTGCCGTCGAACTCCTCGCTGTCTGCCTCGGCCTCCTCGCGCGTGCGGTGGATCACGCCGTCGCGGTGGTTGGGCGGGGCGTAGAGCGTGTAGAGCTTCAGCGGCACGCTCCCTGTGTTGACTATGTTGTGATCGGCCCCGGACGGGACAAGCACGGCATAACCGGCTCCTATCGGCGTTCTCACACCATCGAGGATAGCTTCTCCGCTCCCCTCCTCCACACGGAAGAACTGGTCGAGATGATGCACTTCCATGCCGATCTCGCCGCCCGGCACGATCGACATGAGCACGAGCTGGCAATGCCCGGAGGTGTAGAGCACTCGTCTGAAGTCGCTGTTGGCGACTGCCATTTTCTCGATGTCCTGCACGAATCCCTTCATCATTCCTCCCTCGGTTCCTATCCAGACAGTCCGGTCAGGATCGCTCCGACCTCCGGTCTAGACTACCCTCCCGCGCAACGGATTCCAAATTCGCGGGTGCATCCCGGAATACATCAGGCAGCCACGGTGGTCACTGCCGATCCGTCGACCCTTGCTCTCTTGAACAGGAGAGCCATGCACCATGTAGAGCCGGGGAACGTCACAGCCCACAGCGCAGCGATCCAGATCAGCCAGTGGACGTACATCTGCAGGGCAATGAACGGGATCAGTAGACCGTTCGCAATGAGGAAAACCCTTGCAGCCCTAGCGAGTCCACTCCCTTCAAGCGTGAATGCCGCGCACAGCGTGGAGAGGCTCATGAAGCTGTACCCCAGTATGTCCACGGCATACAGGAACGAGTCGAACGGGGTGAACAGGAACACCTCCATGCCCGCCATCCTGCCTGCAGCGAGCCTTGGGCCGACCCATGTGAGCTGCACGTAGTAGTTGATGCTGATCAGGACGGTGTAGACCGTCGCGAAGGCAAGTGCGGCCTGGCTCCACACCTTCCGGTCGTTCGGCGTGGCTTGGTGGATGCTGGCCATCATCATGAGGAAGGACGAACCGAGCAGGAGCGAGGGGGTGAGAAGCACGAAGAGCCCGAAAGGAGTGCTGGGATTGTCGGCTCCACCGCCCGAACCCATCAGCCCGAGCCATTCCGCGATCTGCGCCACGTCGTAGAAGATGCTGAAGAATGTCGCCAGCACCGCCGACCAGATGCCGGCCGCTCTCGTAGAGGAAGGGATCACATCGAGCAAGGGCACCTCCTAATCTGGGGAGGCAGCCACCCGGTCACAGTCCGGTGGCGTGCCGTTACTCTCCAGCCCGGATCAGAACGATACCTTCTCGCAGCCGCCCTTCATGTCGTAAAAGACGGCCTCGGCGTTCTTCAGGAAGAAGGTTCCGATCGTGTAGCCTGTCTTCTCGTTGTAGATCTCCCGCAGGCTGGGCATCGATTCGAGCGAGTAATCGACGACCTCCTGCCTCTGGTCGATGACGGCGGTTGCGGTAATCCTCATCCACTCGCCCATGCCGCCGACCGCGCAGAGTTCAATCTTCGGGTTCTCCCGGACCTGCCGATATACGTTCTTGTGAGTACCGACGCCTAGGTAGAGCCTTCCCTCGAACTCCATGTGGAAGCCAAGAGGTCTGACCCTCGGTTGATCGCCATCCACGGTCGCGAGATAGAAGACACGGCTGCTCCTCAGGAACTCGAACACTCTCTTCACTCGGTCACCTCCATGATCGAGAGCGGCTCTCCCCGCCCGGTGGTGGCGGCTGCACCCTGCGGAACCTGATCAGGATGATGGCGCACCAGATGACCACGACGCCGAAGAACACACCCATGCTCAAAAAGGGATGAGGGAGACCGGACGTCTCACCGAGGTTCACCATGAAGGTCTGGTGGAAGATGTCCATCATCAGCACGAGTGTGGCGCACCCGAGCAGCATCATGCTCGTCGAGAGCCACTCCAGCGTCTCCTCCCGCCTTTCCGGTGCCAGCCAGTAGGCTTTTCCAGGCAGGTTTATCATGGCATCGGGCAACCTGTGCATTGCGAGGGGGATGGCCAGGAAAATCGCGGCCATCAGCGCGACAGTACCAAGGTATGTGATGACGAGTTCCGATTTCCCTCCCCAGCAGTCAGGAGCGCCTGAGATGCCGAAATGTGTGGCGGATCGTTCGGGCAGCAGCGGGAGGTAATGGAGAGCGTGGAAGACGCATGTGACGCAGAGCAGCACGAAGAGGAGGCTCACAGGCTGTTTCAAGTCGTCACTCCGATTTGAGGCTGCACATCAGCATCCCCGACGGGTCATAGAGGGAATCAGCGCATCGATCGTCCCGTCCGGCGATCCTCCATCGGTTGACCGGCGTCCTGCTAGTCGTTCAGCACGAAGACGATCTTGAGCGTCACCTTGTAGGCCGTGATCCTTCCTTCTTCGACCTCGACCTGCTGGCTCTTCACCCAGGCTCCGCTCACATTCTCGAGAGTCTTGTTGGCCCTTGCTATACCCTGCGCGATCGCGTCCTCGAAGCTCTTCTCCGACGAGGCGATGACTTCCGTGACCTTTGCGATGGACATCTCACCCTCCTTCCGAGTACCGAGAACATAATGGGGTCAGACTACTCCCGAAACCAGCCCTGCATTTCATTCAACAACTTATGGATACAGCTATAGACATTTTACAGGTTATCCTCGATAGAAAAGTGCTGTTCACGGATACTGTCCGAATCAGTGTTTTCAGAAGCACATCAATCCCGCAACAGCCAGATACAGAAGCGGATGCTCAACCTGACGGCAACCTGTGCTCAGCCTGATGAGTATTCCTGCGCCGTTCATCTGTTAACGCAAAAGTAGCCTGACCCCAATTCAGCAGAGCGACCGGAATGGGATCCCGTGCCGTTCGCAACCCTCGGCGAGGTGCATCCTTGTCTCGTGGAAGAACTCACCCGTCATCGCCCGCTCCAGGCCGTGCCTGCGGTACACCGCTGCGGCATAACCGTAGTTCATCGAATCTGCCAGGATCGAGTCGACCTTCCCGGCAAGCGCGTCAGCGAGTGCATCCGAACCAGGGAGCATCGGGGCGATCATCGCGAAAGTCCTCACGCCGGCCCGATGGAGTTTGTCGAGGGCGGCGATCCTCTCCCCCACCGGCGGGGCGCCCGGCTCGAAGAGCTTGAGGACGGAATCGTCCGATGTGGTGACCGAGAAGCCCACCTCGAAGTCCCGCGCGGAGGCGATGATGTCCAGGTCCCGCAGCACCAGCGGCGACCGGGTCTGCACCGTAACCGGCCAGCAGTGTCTCGAGAAGATCTCCAGACAGCGCCTGGTGAGCACGTATCGCTCCTCCAGCGGCTGGTAGGGATCGCAGACGCCGCTCACCCAGACCCTGTCCCTCCTCTTCCGGACCGCTTCGACCTCGAGGAGTTCCGCCGCGTTCACCTTCACGTCGACGAACATGCCCCAGGGCTCGGTGTGCCCGGTCACGCGCTTCATGAACCTGGCGTAGCAGTAGGTGCAGGCGTGCATGCAGCCGACGTACGGATTCAGCGCGTATGGGTATACCTGCGACTTCGAGAGGATGGTCTTCGACCGGATCTCCCGTATGACCGGGGTCAGACTACTAGCTGGAGTGCCCCTGCAATCCATTATCCTTCTTCATCTTGCAGTCATAGTCATTTTACAGGTTATCCCGTGAAGAAGACTGCACTTCGTAAGTTCTTGACAGACTGCCTATTGGAAAACCCGTCAAACAGACCTGCCCTCGCAGATCTAGGTTTTTCGTTGATCCTGACGCTACCCGTCGAGTAGCCTGACCCCGGATCGAGTAGCCTGACCCCGGATCCGGATCGATCCCGTGCCCTGGCGCTATCCCGCCTTCGGGTCTTGCAGAATCCTCTGGAAATAGACGACGTCGAACCGCTGCCCGTTTTCGAAACCGATCCCGGCAAACCTTCCGCACTCCACGAAACCGTTCCTCGCGTGGAACCTGATGCTGCCCTGTTCAGCGAGCAGATGCCCGCGAGAATGCTGGTGATCCCCTTAGCCCCTGCGCCTTCGATCAGATGCTCCAGCAGCGATTTGCCGATGCCTCTGCCCGTAAAGCCCGGCTTGATGAAGTACGAGACTTCGGCGGTCGAGGCGAAGGAGGAAATCGGGCTGTACGGGCGAAGCATCCCGAATCCCACTACTTCGCCCGTCTCCGTTCTGGCCGTGGAGCAGGGATACCCCTGGCACATGTTCAGGAGCATGCCGAAGGCTTCGCAGGGAAGCCTCTTCCCGGGATACGCCGCGAAGCTGTTCTCGATGTAGTGGTTGAAGATATCGATGACGGCCTCGCGATCCTCAGCAGCCATGGGAGCGGATGTGGTGCTCACGCTATCCATCCTGCCGGGACGGTCCGGCCTCTGCCGCTCCGTTGTCAGCGCCGTCCGGAAGACAGCGTTTCCATCGAACCGATCATAACGATTCCCAGTCGGTTCCGCGGCCGTGGTGCGGATGGGCGGGCTGTCATCCTGATCGGATCATCCCATCATCCGAGTAACTGCGGATTCATCCTCCACACGCTGAAGGTGAGCGCGGACGCGAAGGTGACCCACAGCAGGTACGGGATGAGGAGCGCCGCAGCGGTTGGCCTGATACGCCGGAATGCGGCGATCGTTGCCAGGATGAGCGCCCACAGCAGGACGATCTCGACGAATGAGGCGGCGCCCAGCTGCCATTTGAAGAAGAGCCAGCTCCACAGGGCATTGAAGGCGAGCTGAACCAGGAACAGGACGATAGCGGGCTTCGCGCCGCGGAAGCCTCCGACCCGCCAGACGAGCCATGCGGATACGCCCATCATCGAGAAGAGGACTGTCCAGACGGGGCCGAAAAGCCATCCAGGCGGCGCCCACCCGGGACGGACGAGCTGCGAGTAGAATGGGCCGGCGCTCATGGTGGCGACTCCCCCGATCGCGGCGGCAGCGAACGAGACGGCGAGCCAGAACACGAGCCCTGCGATCTGCCTGGTCCCAGACCGAGCCATGATTCCCTCCCTGTCTTCGACCCGACTCACCAATTCAAGCCTGCATCCGGCCCGATCGATGCTCTCGGAGCTTCACCTGCGCAGTGCGAGCCTCAAGGATCGCCTGCAGGCAGCCTCGTCGAGGAGTGTGTGAAGGGCCTTCGCCCTCTCGCGCACGTCGCAGGTGCCGTACGAATCAGAAGCCTTATCGATTGCGGCGCGCAGTTCCGAAGGATCGAGGAGGGTCGCGGCGATGCAGTAGTACGACTTCGAACGACCCTCGTCGAACCGGTCGAGCATCTCGTCGAGGAGGCTGCCGCGGAGGCTCTGTTCTTCGAGGAACGACTCGAACCCGTCGCGGGCGACCTTCGAGATGTTAGCCTCGAGCGAGGCATAGCAGGTGAACGAATCGCGCACCCGCCCGGCGGCCCGGTGGTTCGCCTATCTTTCGCAGGTGCAGGCATCCCCGCAGTCCCAGCAGAACTCGATGCCCCTGCGCTTCACTGCGCATGTGATGAAGGGGCAGCCTGCCGCCACCCGGTTACCGCCCCTGCATCCTTCGCAGCGGCTGGTGCCTGCTGTATGGAACCGCGGGCACAGGCGGCACGAGAGGCCGCAGATGCCTATCTCCGGATGGTTCATCCCCGGGATCTCCCGGCTTGCTTCATGACCTTCTCGCGTGGCCCGGCTTCCGCTTCACGGACAGGAGCCTCGCCGCATCCTCGACCGCCCGGTCCGAATCGATCGCCATGAGGAACCACTTCCCGTCGGTGAAGACCGGCGCCTGGTCGTAGCCCGACCGAGTCTCCTGTGATAGATCGCCCCTCGTCGTCTCTACACCGGCCCGCTGTTCGGCTCCGAAGGTGATGAGGATGGAGAAGCGGCCCTTTTCGGGTACGAAAGTGCAGAATGACCTGCTTTTCTTGTACCGGAGCGACCATCCGTGCTTCCTGCCGCCGTAGAGCCACTCCGGTACGAAAACGCCCGGCCAGGTCTCCTCGATCAGCCCGGCCATGCGCTTCCAGAACCTGAATGCTGACTGACCGACCCATTCCGCCACCCGCGTTTCATCAGGCGGCCCCTCCGGATCGGTCATGTACTTGCTCTGCTCAGTCATCTCTACCTCCCCGGCGCTGTTCGCCGGCACGGGCTGCACGATCCTCGATGTGCTCCAGACATCTCTCCCTGAGCCATGCGGGCCTTCTGCGCAGCTTCCCGGGTTCGTCGCAACGAGTTTCGGGGTCCCCCGCAAGGACGTCGCCCATGAGCCCGCAGGACTCGAAACAGTGCATGCGGCACAGTACCGTACGCCTGTCCCGACTGCACATCTGCGGATCCGGCAGGCGGCGCAGTCGATACCGCAGCAGGCGAGCACGGTTGCTCCATCGCGGGCGGTATGGCGCCACTTCGCCCGTCATGCAGTCCGATTTCCCGAAAACTATGCGACTCGCAGACCGTCCGTGCAACAGGCGAGTCCGCCTGCAGGTCCATCGTGTGTGACGACAATCGTGCCGGCAATCAACTGCTCCCTCACCCGGCAACAGACCCGGTCCGACCCGGAGCCTTGCTGCCCTCATCCCCTGTGGCTATGGTTTTAGCACGTAGTCTCACAAAGCATCCGGATTGCGCCGATAGCCGAACGGTCCCGTTCGTCCCGGCCTCGATGGGGAGCAATGCATCGGTTGACTCTCGTATTTTTCCTGATCCTCGCCGGTGCCTGCGCCTGTCTCAGCGCAAACGATGGTTCCGGGCCAGCACCTGATTTCACGTCTGCCCTCCTGGTGGACACCGGATACACGCCCTGCTCGTACTATCCCTGGAACAGTGGCGAGTATCCCGTCTTCGTCCTGCACTGGACTCCCTCCGATGAGGCCGATCACTACGAAGTCCGTGTTTCGACCGCCTGCATCGACGAATCGAACTGGGACGTCGCCGTGCCGGTCGACACCGTGGCGGGCGGTCAGGATACCTGCTGGGTCTCCCTCGATCCCGTCGTCTTCGAGAACACCTGCATCGGCTGCGGCCTCTGCGTCGATGCCTGCCCCCAGAATGCGATGACCCTGACAGGCGGCCGCGCGGTGATAAACCCCGATTCGTGCACGTCCTGCGGCCAGTGCGTGCTGGTCTGCCCCGTGAACGCTATTACCGACACGAAGTACGACACCTGGTACTACTTCGCGATCCGCGCCTACTCGGCCTCGGGCGCCCCCTCCGAGGAGGTCGCCTGCACGGCCGATGCCTACAGGATCAGATACGTCAACGATCTCGAACGATGCCAGCACTGCAACAGCGGAGGAACGTCAACCTGCCATGCCGTGATCGGCACCCCGCACTGCCCCGTGGATGCGCTCTACTGGGACGAGGACTTCTACATCTACATCGACACCACGAAGTGCATCAGCTGCGGCATCTGCTTCGAGCACTGCCGCGTGCCGGAGAATGCAGCACCCTCCATCAGCAATTACGTCGAATCGTC
The DNA here is from genome assembly GCA_030373045.1 of Candidatus Fermentibacter sp. Lineage (NCBI taxonomy): Bacteria > Pseudomonadati > Candidatus Fermentibacterota > Candidatus Fermentibacteria > Candidatus Fermentibacterales > Candidatus Fermentibacteraceae > Candidatus Fermentibacter > Candidatus Fermentibacter sp. The sequence goes on along the minus strand of JAUCPW010000003.1, from coordinate 58,393 downwards.
AGCCGATTGAGAGGTGGGGCGCGATACCCATCGGTGGGCTAATCCTCGGTGATGACACTGCTCGATCCCGTCGTTTCCGAATCGCGAAGCTTCGGGAATATCAGCGCCCGCCTTCATCCTTGCCGCCGCGGCAGGAATGCAGGGTGCAGCACTTTGTCAGGCATATTCCCGATTCCGAGGATTCAAACTGAACTGTGGCGTGGTTGATGTCGAAACGATGGTGAAGCTCTTCGCGTATCTGTGCCAGCAGCACATCATTGTTGTCGGGGCGGGAAAGAACCATGTGTGCAGTCAGCGCTACATCCGTCGTGCTCAAACCCCAGATGTGAAGATGATGAACGTTCTTGACTGCAGGGAGTGATGAGAGGAAACGGGCTACCTGATCCGCGTCTATCTGCTCTGGTACCGCGTCGATGGCCAGGTTCATGGATTGCCGCAGAAGACCCCAGGTTCCAGTGAAGATGATCGCGGCAACGACGATGCTTATCACCGGGTCGAGTATCTGGATGCCCGTGAGGGCGATCAGGATGCCAGCCACTACAACCCCGGCCGAAATGGCCGCATCGGCGGCCATGTGCAGGTAAGCCCCGCGGATATTCAGATCCGATCTCCGTCCCGCGATGAACAGGAGCGCGGTAGCTGCATTGATTCCGACTCCGACAGCGGCCACCCAGATGATGGTTGGTGCATGGGCCGCGACTGGATGCATGAGGCGACCGATGGCTTCCCAGACGATGCCGCCGATGGCTACGATCAGAAGAAGGGCGTTGATGAGGGCGGCCAGTATCGACGATCTGCGGAAGCCGTAGGTGTATTTGTCGGTGGGATGCCATTGCGAGAGCCAACTCGCGCCCCAGGCCACTACCAGACCGACCACGTCGCTCAAATTGTGCCCTGCATCGGCCAGCAACGCAAGAGAATCCGCCATAAGCCCAAAGAACACTTCCACCAAGACAAACGCAACGTTCAGAATGATACCGATGGCAAACGCCCGGCCATAGTTCACAGGGTGATGGTGGTCATGCCCGTGGTGTCCGTGTCCCATTTCGTTTCTCTTGCCCTGTATCGATCGTGCAGAGTCTGAGTTTCCCCTGGAATCGTCTGCATTAGCTAGTCGAGGTCATCATCACTGCGTCATATAATCGTGTCAAGGAGCAGATCGCCGGAAGAGCGATCCCGTTTCCGACCTGTTTCAGACCGGTGAAACCGGGCGAGGGGTTCATGCAACCGAGTCTTCATCGGAAAAGGAGTAATACGCGGCTCAGGAGCAGCCGTTCACCGCAGGATGCATTCGCGATGGGCGCCTCCTTCGGCTTCCAGGCGGCATCCTCTCGCCTAGCCGCTCTCTCCGCCCGCGACCGGCCGCCTGCCGGATCGGATCAGGCGGACGTACAGGCTCTGCGCGACTGCATCCAGCTCGCGAGGAACAGGAATCCCGGCACGGTGAAGAGGAGGAATGCCCATCCCCTCGGAAACGTGCCGGCCGTAGCGAGATGGACGAGGTAGAAGGCCGCGAGGCTCCCGACCGTGATCGCCCCGCCGAGGCCCTCACGCCACCAGGCCACGATCATCCCCGCGCAGATGCCGATGGGGAAGAACACCAGTCCGAACCACTCTCCGGGCTGGATCAGGGATGGGCGGAAGCCCTCGCCGACCAGGAACGCCAGGATCAGCCCTACGCACGCCACCGCCAGGATACGGGCTGTCCAGCGGATCGTCCGGATCGGTGCATGTCGATCGTCGTTCATGGACTCCTTCTCCTTGTCGGCGCCAGAGTCGTGTTTCCCGAATACCCCGATACATCGGAGAGTTATGAACATACTGCCTGGACCCATGGCGGGCATCCCGTCACCCGGCAGTCGGATTCGTGCTCCGGATCGACGGGCTGTCACGCTGGGCGAGTAACCCTACCAGGCCACGCGCTCACCCTTGTGGACGAGCTGGCCGTTGGGGAACTTCTCCCGGGCGATCGTCACGAGCTCGACGGCGGTTTGAGCACCTTCGTCGACCTCCATCGGGGCCGCCTGGGACCCGAGGTCGGTCTTCGCCCACCCGGGATGGGAGGCGGCGACCACGATCCCCTTGCCCGCCAGGGTCCTCGACTGGATCAGCGTGAGCATGTCGAGCCCCGCCTTCGAGGTGGAGTACCCCACTGTCATGAAGCACCCGATCTGGTCCCACATCGTCTCGCCGGATCCCAGCGAGCCGAGCATCGACGACTGGTTGATCACGCGTGCGTCGTCGCTCTTCGACAACAGAGGAACGAGGGCCTCGGTGACCGCGAAGGGTGCGACCAGGTTGACCTCGAGCGTACGGCGGACCTTGTCGACATCCGTCGGCTTCCCGTCCCACTCGAGGGCGATGCCGGCATTGTTCACGAGCACGTCGAGCTTTCCGAACGTCTTCCCGAGATAGCCCGTAAGGCCGGTGATGTCGCCGGGGCTGGTTACGTCGAGGCGGACCGTGTGGGCATCGTATCCTGCAGCCTTGAGTTCCTCCGCGGCTGCTGCGCCTGCCTTCTCGTCCCTCGCGCCGAGGACCACCGTGTACCCGAGCGCGCCGAGCTGCCGCCCGATCTCCCTGCCCAGGCCCTTGTTCGCTCCTGTGATGAGCACCACTCTGCCGTTCCCGACCGCCATCTCCACATCCTCCTCTTCACCCCTGAAGCGCCTGATCCATGCCGGACAGAACGTACCGTTCCCGCGCTCTCAGCGAGCCCCGAAACGGAGTTCCTCCAGCGCCAGCCGGTAGGCTTCCGCCGCATCCGGCCCGAAGCAGACGAACAACACCTGATCGAACCCGCCCGGCTCGCGGGTGAAGGAGTCGACCTCCCGCACCGCGATCCGCGAGGCCTGATCGATCGGGTAGCCGTATATCCCGCAACTGATCGCCGGGAACGCGATCGTCCGGATCCCGTGACCGGCAGCCAGTGCGAGGCTCGACCGGTAGCATTCCGCCAGCAGCCCGGGTTCGCCGTGCCCGCCGCCCTTCCAGACCGGCCCCACGGTATGGATGACGTACCGGGCGGGCAGCCTGTAGCCGGAAGTTATTTTCGCATGCCCCACCCTGCACCCGCCCAGCAGCCTGCATTCGCGCAGGAGATCCGGCCCGGCCGCCCGGTGGATCGCCCCGTCGACGCCTCCCCCGCCCAGCAGCGAGCAGTTGGCCGCGTTGACGATCGCATCGACCGCCAGCTTCGTGATATCGCCCTCGCAGATACTCAGCAATTCGGGCATCGGCTCCTACCTGGCTCCGGGGCGATCCTCCCGCCCCCGTAGATTCGGGGTCGAGCCTGCGGGAGCCTCGACAGCCTCGAGCCCTTTCTTCCAATCGAGCACGGCTTCGATGAACTTCGCAGGGGGAAGGTATCGGTGGATCTCGACATAGTGGCAGATCAGGTCCGGAGCGGCGAAGATCGTACCATCCGGGTGACGGACGGCGACGATCGAACCCCCGAGAAGGGCCTCCCTGCCGTCATGCCTCAGCCGTATCGGAGAGCCCTGTCTCCATCGGAAGCAGAACGGGCAGTAGTGCAGTCCTCGATGCTGCACCGCCTTCGGTCCCATGCACAGATCCAGGAGCGCAGCGGGGAATCCTTCCGGAGCCCTCCCTCTGCGGTAAGGCAGCCACCATGTCAGCCAGCCGACGCTGAGGCCGCCGTGAAGCAGCCCGGATTCGTATCGGAACCTGCTGAGATCCCTGTAGTAGGCCATGATCGGATATCGTGCTCCTCAGCCCGTCATTCTTCGGTCAGGCCTCCCCTTCGATCCTCTTCCAGTAGCGTAGGGTTCGAGGATCAACCGGTCGAGCGGCCTTGCAGAGGTGGTTCAGTTGCCGGGCTCCCTGTCCACAGGGCCGGAACCCGGCACGAACCGCCCGGTGTAGTAGAGGTCGCGGATGCGCGATGCCTCTTCCTCCGCCCACTTCCCGACACCGACAGCCTTCATCCGGCATAGGTTGAAGACCTTCATGTTGTGCGGGAACACCGCAGCCCCCTCCTGGGCCGGGGCGAGTTTCAGGCATGGGAACTCGCCGCACTCGAAGCAGAACGAGACCCCCTTCGAGCGGACGCACTCCAGAGTCTCGCACGAGTCGACCAGGACGCAGTATCCGCCCTGCACCCTGCATCCCCTGCAGGACACCAGGGAAGGATCGACCCCGCGCCTCTCTGCGATCCGCCTCCTGGTCTCTTCCGTGATGTTGGACTCGAGCACCTGGCAGTTGAAACAGTCGATCCCGCATGGAGCCGTTAGCTCTTTTCTGTCGATCTGCGTCATCTCTCGTCCTCGTTTCCTCTCGTGGATGAATCGACGAGTCCTCTGGGGCTGCGCCGGGATACCAGTCTCCAGGCAGGATGCTTGTCAGCTCTGAGAACCGCTGCCCTGTCGGGTGCTGCTATCGCCCCGCCTTCTTCGCCTGCCGCGTACGACGGACCAGATGATGTAGAGCACGCACCCGTCGAGCAGTATGTTGATCCAGGACCAGACGTCGTTCGAGTGCTGACCGAAGCAGTCACCGTTCCCGAGGAGTCCGGGCAGGAAGACGAGCACCCGGAGGATGTTCTGCGCCGCCGTGGACAGGAGGCTGGTCGTCCCGCCCTCTCTCTCATATTCCGAAGTGAAGCGAACCAGTACGGCCGCATAGACGATCCCGAACACCAGAATACTGCACACGCAGCACCCAGCGATGTGCCGGAGAATCCCCTTCAGCTTCGGATCCATCTCACCCGCTCATTCTCTGCGGTCACGGTCCGCCGGGCAGCGGCCTGCCGGCTTCAGATCGGATGTTATCCATCGGCGCGACTCAGAAAGGGAAAGCAGTTCAATCTCAGAGACTGCTTCATGCCGCCATCAACCCCCGATGATCTCGTTCAGCCCGGCAATGACACGCTCCAGATTCTCGGGCGAGATCCTCGTGATCTTCTCTCCCATTCGCTGGACCGACAGTGTTCTGATCTGACCGATCCTGACCCAGGATCTCTTCGGGAGTTCCTCGGTGTCCAGACAGAAGGTCAGAGGGAAGCCTGCCCGCGGTTCCTGACTCGTGACGGCAACGGCGATCACGGTTCCCGACCGGTCGTTGAAGACATCGCGGCTGAGGATCAGGACCGGCCTCCGTCCAGATTGCTCATGCCCCATGGTCGGGTTCAGATCCGCCCAGACTACATCGCCCCTCAGTATTCCGGCCATGATCCGATCTCGCTGCTAATGCCCTCCTCGGCGACAGCCATCTCCTCCCCGGGATCGAGCTTCGAGCACTCCCTGGCCAGACGGGAGCCGGATGTTCGTTCCAGAAGGGCCTGTATCGCCTTCTGGATGGCTCGACTCCGGCTGGGATACCGGGACTCCGACACGAGCTCGTCGAGATGCTTCAGCATCGCTTCATCGAGACTGATGGCTATCTTCGCCGTTCCCACAGCCTCACCTCCGGTATTACCATCAGTCATACCTCGGGGGGCGTCAACTGCCGGCGCTGCCCCTCACGGGTGCGCGGCCCCGAGTTTCCGTGCAGGGTCTGGTTGTCTTCGGTTCCATTCTCATTCGCAGTGCTTCCCCCTGTACAGCGACAGCAGATCCGCTTCGGTCGAGTAGATCTTCTGTCCTGCAGGAGCGCCGGCATCGGTTCGGGCAGCCCTGTATGTCGAAGGCGATTCCTGACCGGTCTCTGACGATCCTAGGCATCCGGGTTCTTCATATTGGAAGATCTGCAGTGCCGAGAACAGCGGTCGTGGGAAGTGGCAGTCTCCCAGCATCGGCCCGACGCTGATCTGGGCTTGAAGGTCGTGTGTTTTGCTCGAGCGACATGATTCATGCGACTCACCGCTCCTCACTACCTCGAACCTGCTCGCGCGCCAGTCTTTGCCCGATGTGCTCGAGAAGTCGCCGGCATCCTTCGATCTGTCGCCTTGCCAGAGGCTCGTCTCCGTAAGGATAGCGCCGGTCCTCGGCCGTTCGAAACAGCTCAGCGTAGTCATGCAGCCCGGGATTGTCGCGACAGCGTAGGCATGCCTTGCCCTTCGATGTGATCTCCGCGGCGTCCAGGTAGTAGATCGTCCTCGCTGACCAGTGAATCGCGGAAATCCATAGACCGAAATCCGGTCGGCTGTCTGGGTTCATCGCCGCCAAGAGCTTCCGCTGGTCGTTCTTCTGCTCCTCCAGGATCTCATCGGCAGTGGGACAGTAGATGGGCACGGGTGGCTCGAGAAGATGTCGACCATACCGCCGGGCAACCGCCAGATCGATGAAGCTGCTGGGAAGGGTCGTGATCGTGCGCCAACCCCGTCGTGTCGTGCCGATGTAGCAGCCGACGAACGCCGCCCCGGGCTGTTGAGCGATGCGGGCCGGAAAGAAGGTTCCCTCGAGCTGGTGGAGAAGCATCCGCTTCTCGCTGCGATAGCGGTCGTGCATGGCGAAGATGCGCTCGTTGGTCCGTTCCTCGAGGTCGACGTGCGTAACGACCATGTAATCGAGATCGCCGAATCCGGGCCGGAAGTCGCCCAAGGCGTAGGAACCATGGATCACGATATCGGCGAGGTTTTCGCCGAGGGTGCGCCGGAGGTCGCCCAGGAACTCCTCGAAGGTCGGCTCCAGCCTATCCACGTCTGTCTCCAGGAATGTGTTCCTCGTCAGGCGGCACCAGATTGCACCAGCTCATCATGAGTTCGTCATTCCGGCAATAACTCGTCGGGGGGATCACCATTCACTGATTCCAGCGTTGTTCCGGAGGCTTTCGATAAGCCATTTCGTACGCAGATGATGAATCGTGTATGCCTTTTTACTCTCAGCGTTGCCAAAATGCTTGGCAGCATAGACGATGTCCATTCCACTTGCTAGAACGATACGGAGAAAAACCTGATCTGGCCCGACACGAGACTCACCGGCAGAGACCCGCAAGGGCCGCGATCCAGCGGAACGTCTGGTTCGGCGATTCTACTTCTTCTTCAGTTCATCGAGCGTTGCCTTTGCTTGCGGAGCCATCTGGAGAGTCTTGTCGAGTACAGAGCAGGGATAGTCGGAGCAGTCCGCACATGTACCGACGGACTTATCCAAAGCGCATTTCCTGGTTTCACACAGTTGATCGCAGTAGTATGTCCTGGCGCCCAGCGATTTACATCCGGTGCAGTTGATATGTTCCGGTCTGATCGGAGCATTGTTCAGCTTTGCCCATTCCCTGACAGCTTTTTCCCGAAGCGCGCAGCGCTTCGGGAACACTGGCGATAACCTGCAAGCGGCGTCCACCACCGTAGCGGGCTGCCGCGAAGCGGCTGCACGCTCCTGCGCCGCGCCGCTTGGCAGGTTCATCGCCTTGTTCGGCGGCGCTTGGTCCGCGGTTGCGGTTCGGGACGCCACAGAGTGTATGACGCCTGCAACCCTCGGCCGTTGTCAGTGGGCTCGAGGCACATTGCGACAGCAGAGCGTCCCTCAGTGACCCGGTCGCCTCCGTTCATCGCACGCTCGCCGTTCGGTCACTTGCCCTCGTCTCCGCCGCCTTTGCGCTTTTGGGCGAGGCCAACTCCGATGGCCACCCCTAGTGCAGCGCCGATACCCGCTCCGAGAGCAATGCTCTCCATGGCGACGCCGATTCCGGCACCGACTGCGACTCCCATGCCCGCCGCGAGAGCTATCATCTCTCCCGGGGCTGGGACCTTGCCGGGATTCTCCGCCATTCACCCGCCTCCTTCATCAGCCGCTCGAACGACTCTCCGTCGAGTCCGCCGAACACTGATTCTGCAGAGTTTGCTTTTGCCAGTACTCGCTCCCATCCTGCTAGTTGGCCTCAACATCACGGTGCTGCATAATCGCGTCAAGAAGCGGATTGGCAGAATAGGGATCCCGTTTCAGACTCATTTCAGACGGGTACATTGAACTAGAGGTTCATGCGCCAGGGCTTGCACTTATGCAGGATAAGCGACTCACCGTAGGGCCTGTCCGACTCCTGCATGCGACATCCCCGTCTCCCCTCCGAAGCGGTGCTTGCCCCTAGGCGGATGGCGCTCGATGCAAAGATGCGGCAAGCCGCGCTCACTCCCCGGACAGGGCCAGTGCGAGCACGAGCCTCTGCCCCGGAACATCCACGGCATAGCAGTACCCGAAGCCCGGCTGGGACCATTGAGTGAACACGAGCAGGCTGTCAGAAATCCAGACTAACCCCGACACCGGGCGCCATGGGAGCCTCTGCGGCCATTCCAGGGCGAACCTGCGGCCAGTGCCTGAGTCTTCGACGAACAGCCGCTCCTGGCTCAGCCCCAGGTCACGGATGACCATGGATCGATACGTACTGTCGGGGCTGAATGCCTCTGATACCGTCATGCCCGAGTCAGCCGGGGAGCCGGTCTCGAGGAAGTCGACTTCGCCGATCCAGTCAGTGGCATCCCTCCAAAGCACGCTCTCCCCCGGCAGCGCCTGAAGCATCGATGTGATCAGCTCATCGGTCGTAAGCGCAGCAGATCCGGGAGATGCACCGACGGAGCCCTGGAGGATCAGCCCTTGAATCAGAACGGCCAAACCGGCGGCAGACACCATCGCAGCCTCCAGGGTCTCAACCCGCGGCTTGCGTCCGCGGAGGAGGGCTCCGGCTTCATCACGGTTGCATGATTCCCGGCTCACGTTCCAGGCGATGCAGCATCCACAGGTTCGGGTCCTCGTACCTTCCCAGGTCTAGCTCGCGGTCGATCGAAACGGGCTGGAGGGCGCCGGGCACGACGTAAGGCCCGGTCTCGGGGAACTCCATCCCGGTCCAGCCCTCCCAGTCGTCGACGGAGCCCTCCACGGTGAGGGTGTCAGGCGCGATGCAGAGAGGCTCGGCTCCGAGGCGCCGGTGCACCCGGATCCAGGGGTCGAAGGGGGTTCCATCGGCCCGCTTCCACTCGACATAGCGTCCGAAGGGCGTCAGCGGGTAGCGGCTCTTCCACGTCGGCCGCACCGGCGCGATCAGGCCGGTGCACGACAGACGTCGTGCGAGAGCCCTCATCTCCTCCACCAGGATGCCGCTGAGGCCGCAACCGCGATGCCCCGCATCCACCATCGCCGCGAGAGCGGAGAGGGTATCGGGCTTCCTGCCGCACCCGGCGTCGCTTTCGGCCCTGAGCAGGATGTCGTCGATCGAGGAGGGCAGGTCGGACAGGGTGCCGTCCCAGGCAAGGGGTACGGTATGGCCCGCGGCGATCAGGTCGCCGGCCGGGTCGAACAGCAGGATCTGATACCGGGGGAAGGCATCGAACAGCAGGTGCCAGCGGGAGACGCTGCCGTGGAGCAGGAAACGCGGCCATGATCCGGCGCTGAGCAGGTCGATCCGGTCTCTGAACTCCGGCTTCCGGTCGAGCGTGCAGACCGTGAGGTCGGTCACGCCGGCCCGCAGAAGAGGGAACACCTGCTGATCCTCGTCTCCTTCACCCAGGATGCGATCTCCCCGCGGTAACGGGCGATGCTGGCGCCTCCGACGTGGGCCTTCAACGCCTCGTCGTCCCTGTACAGCTCGAAGAGGTAGATCCTCGCCGGGTCGTCGGAAGGGACCATGATCTCGAACTGGAGCGTTCCGGGCTCCCCTGCCAGACATCTCTCCCGGTGCGATGCCAGGGCATCGAGGACATGTTCCCTCGACCCGGGAGTGCACTCGATCTCGACGTTCAAGGCGATCCTGTCCATTCCTTCCACCTCGCTTACGTTCGCAGACCGCAGCTTCAGCCGGAGAGCACCACCCCGCCGATGAATGCCGACCACAGGCCGCCCATCGTGATGACCAGCCCGAGGAGCCGGACTAGTGCCGTCCGGCCCGGCGGGGAGTCGAGATTCACGGTCCCTGGATCGCCGGGCTTGTAGAAGACCTGGATCGAGTCTCCGGGATGCAGATCCTCGAGACGCCTCCTCGCCTCCGCCCCGGAGGAGTGGATGTCCTCGTGAGGGCCTTCGGTCTCGTACCGCACCCCGTCGACGTAGTAGGAAACCCTGCTGTAGATGCGGTATCCGTCCTCCGGATCCCTCGGCACAACGCGTATGGTGCTGCCTGCGAGGGTCCCGCGCGTGACCGACCTCATCCGCGACTCGCTCGCGCCCTTCCAGGTGAGGCCGACCCCGATCGCGAACATGAGAGGAGTGAGCGCCAGCCCGACGATGCCGGAGGAGCCGGGGATGGAGCCCAGCTCCGAGGCGAACTTTGCGAAACCCATCGAGACGAGTATCCGGTGCCCGGCGGCGAGGCCCAGGATCAGGGATGCCGCTGCCAGGAGGACGGTCGCGCCGACCATCAGCATCAGCATCCGCCTGTTGGTCATCAGCCCCTCCCCGGGGTCAGACTACTCTCGAAACCGCGTCTGCAATCTGATGCGGTCCATGATGTTGAAGCCATGGTCATTTTACAGGTTATCGGCTGAAGAAAACTGCACTTCGCAGAGGCCCTGCAAATCGGTGTTCACGAACAGGCCCGATAAAGAAGGCACTGGCTCAAAGTCACCCAACGCCCGTCCCGACGGCATTTCATGAGTAGCCTGACCCCGTTCTTGAGTAGCCTGACCCTGTTCTCCGTTCTCCCGTTCTACCGTCCGCCGTTGCGGAAAGGCGGACTCATCCGCTCACCGCCGGCTTCCGACGACCGTGAACATCTCGATCTCGCGATCCTGCAACTTCTGGCGGTGCCTTGTGATCCTGACGTCCGGGAAACCCGCGATCCCGAGGAACTCGGCGATCAGGCCCGGAGAGAGCCGCCACCAGGTATCGATCGGTTCACACCGCCCCGCATCGGGCAGGAAGTACAACGGCCGGATCCCCAGGAAACCACCGATCCGGTCGAACACACGGCACTTCAGCCCCGGGCGCATGTCCGTCACGATTATCGTCTCGCCGACATGGCCGGACAGACGCTGGAGGGCCAGAAAGGGATCCCTGAGATGGAGCAGGATCGAGCCCATCGTGGCTATGTCGAACTGCCCGGCGTCTTCGGGCATGTCGTAGACGGAACCGTAGTGGACCCTAGCCTTGGATCCGAATGCCGCGTGCGCGAACCAGAATCCGTTGTTGAGGCGTTCGATGTGGCTCTGTCGGTCTGCGATGCGCCGGCCGAGATCCAGACCATGGTAGGGAACCATGTCCCACTCCTGGTCGCCCGACAGGTCGAGTGCGGATACCGCCGCGCCCATCCTCTCCATCCAGAAGCAGATGTGACCGCTGGCGGTCCCGAGTTCCAGAACGCGCTTCCCCGATACGTCCACACCTCCCAGGTACTCCTCCTCCCTGCCGCGAAGGTCCCATTCGCCGTGCACGAGCCCGTGGCCGGGAACATCCATGGTGTGGTAGAAATGACAGTCCGTGATGGCCGGGACCGGCCGTTCGAGAACCCAGTCGCACTCCGGCAATCGTCCTCCTCGGTCTACCGCACGGCTGTCCGCGATGGACACCGCAGACAGGCTACCTTCGTGCCTTCCATGCTTCCAGCATGTCGGCAACGGGGATGCCGTCGATGGTCACGCCGGTGAGGTCGCATTCCTCGATCCTGGAGCCTGACAGGTCGACACGCCTGAAGAGGCTGTCGCAGAGCATCGCGTTCTCGAAGACGACGGCCCTCTGCCTGGCCTGGTGTCCCTCCGAGTCGGGAGGGGTTCCGATGCACCCGAAGGAGGCTCCGCCGATCTGCACGGCCGTCACCCGGATATCGCTCATGTTGGCGTTGTGGAACCTCGCGCCGCTCAGGTTCACATTGTCGAAATCGGCACCGGCAAGATTCACGTCGTGGAACTCTGCACCCTCCATGTTCGCGTCGGTGAATCTCGATCCTACAATGTCGGCATGCTCTACGCTGCTCATCCCGCACTTGATGTTCCGATCCATCGCATCCTCCCCCGCCACAGGCATGCGGCTGCCCATGATCTCCAGCGGCCTCTGCGGTGTCAAGCCATGAGGGCCGGAATCCGACTCCCCCGTGAAGCACGAAGGACGTTAGATTCAGAGCAGGATCAAGCGGATGATTCAAGCGATCGGGGACGGATTGGACGAGAAGACCGGGGCAAGAGAGAGGATCATCTTCGCAGCCATCGGGATCCTGGAGAAGGATGGCGCAAGGGGGATCACGACCCGGCGAATCGCTGCCGAGGCCGGCGTGAACACTGCCGCTGTCAACTACTACTTCGGGTCCAAGGACGAACTGGTGCGGCAGGTTCTCTCGCTGACGCTGTCGCACGGTTTCGCAGACTGGATCGAGGTGCTCGAGGACAGGAGCCTGGATGCCCCATCGAGGCTCTATGCAGCCCTTTCCATTATGCTCGAGGGGATCGAGCGCAACCCTGGCGTGGTCCGCGCCCACATGTTCGAGAGCGGCGTCATGGAGGAAAGCCGGGTGGAACTCGGCGGGCACCTCTCGTCGTTCCTCGATGAGGCAACCGTGCTGCTGTCGCCCTCGGGCGCTCCCGAGGCAGATCTGAGGCTGCGTCTGGGCGCTGCAGTGCTGGCCGTGATGTCGGCGGGGCTCATGCCCGAGCAGGTGGAGGCCGTCTCGCCTTCAGGCAGGCAGGGGATCATCCTGGCCCTGGTCGAATTCATCACGGGATGCAGACCGGCTGTTTCGGAGGAACTGGAAGCGCGGCTGGCGGAGCTCAGGGATACCGCTTTCTCGAGCTTCCAGCCCTGACCGGGTTCGGCTACCGTGGATCTCCCGGGATGCCGGCGTGGTTCGGACACACCCTTCGGCACTCCCAGCACTTCTTCAGGACGAATCCCCTCTCGCTCCTGGAGTTGGAGACAGGCCTGCATCTCTGCTGATCGACAGTAGTGCCGTCGAGGGCTGAAGTGGGGCATGCCGCGATGCAGCGCCGGCAGCCCTCCCTGCAGGACTCGTAGGTCGCGATCGGATCCTGCGCGACATCCACGCCGAGCAGGAGCGCTCCGAGCTGGATCATGCTGCCCAGCCTGTCGTTGACGAGGAGAGTGTTACGGCCCAGGAAGCCCAGCCCCGCGAGGTGGCCGGCGTGGCGGAGCGACAGGATGCCGCGGGCATATGACCTTTCAGGCTCCCAGTACTCGGAAGGGTCGTCCGACGGGACGGGCACGTTCGGCACTCCGGCCAGCTCGAGCCTGCGCGACAGGCCGAGGGTGAGGCGATCCACCTCCTCCGTGACCAGGCGGTTGACATAGGTGTAGGGTATGCAGCTCGAGGCGGACATCGAACCGGCGGGCTGTCTCCTGGCGAACACCAGCACCGACCGGCATTCGGGCGAAATGTCGCGGGGGTGGAAGCCGGACGGCGCCCCCGAGAACCTTTCTGCGGAGGCGATCCCGCAGAGATCGGCCCCTAGCTCGATGGCGACGGCCTTCATCTCATCGGCGGTCATGCCCGTCTCAACTCCCATCCTGCTCCGGATCCCGCCCTACCGTGAAGCTGGTCCAGTCGACGCCGGTCAGCTCCATCATGTCGGCGGACCGCTTCATGCCGATCTTCTCATAGAAGCCGACGGCTTCCTCGTTGGCATAGGCGAACACGACGATATCCCTCGAGCCGCCCGCGGCCTCCCTGGCCAGGCGCATCAGCTCGCCGCCGATGCCCTTCCCGGTGCAGCCCCTGTCGATCCCTAGATCGGTCACCAATAGCCAGTAGGCGAAATCGGTCAGGCCGAAGCAGACCCCGACGACGGTTCCGGCCCCGTTGCGGGCGACCAGGCTGATCGTGGCGTTTCGGACCAGCCTGCCGATCCTCTCCCGGAAACGTTCCATCGGGTACTGGCTGCCGAGGTCGGTCCTGGCGAGGAACTCGACGTACTCCTCCGCGGAGAGGCGCTCCTGACGGATCGAGATCCCTCCCGGCGGTTTGTCGAGATGACTCTGCGGTTGATCGGTCACACAGCATCATCCCTGGACGCCCGGCTGGCATCGTCGACAATCTTCGCAAACTCTTCGGCGGCACTCTCGGCGCCACTGCATCTGAAGCAGAAGCGGCCGCCTTCGAGGTCGATGACGATCGCTCCCGATGCACGATCCCTGGCTGCCTGCACGGTCTTCACCGAGGACAGGTGGATCGTGATGTCGGCGAGACCTTCGTGCAGGCGCCGGTCCAGCCAGGATGGCGAGAAGACCAGGTCACCCCCGGAGACGCTGAGCCTTCCCCCGATCCATGCGCCTCCGACGGCCCTGTTCATCCTCTCCACCGCATCTCCGGACACGATCCTGCCCAGCCGGGAGGCCTTCACCCCGGCGATCAGCGCGCTGCCGCTCTTCGATATCGGCATCATTCCTCCGGGGTGTGCTGCCGGAGCATTGTTCGGTATTCTGACATCCACCGGCATTTCAATGATCAAGGATGGACGGGTCGTTTCCGACAGATAGGCGACACCGCGACCTACAGGGGAAACCGATGTTTCCATGAGCGTCGGCAACCCGTCCCAGGCTTCGAATATGCACGTCCGCTGTCGCAGCCGGAATCTCATCGAGAGCCAGATCCCTGTCAGAGCTCAGCTGCATCCTATAGCCACCGGTGGCCGACCGATCCACCGGCGACGACGTGAAATGAAACTCTGCTGTCTACGCTGCGATGGATCAGAGACCGGCGATCAGTTCGCCTGCCGGGGCGACCTTCGCGAAAAGACCGTCCAGTGCGGAAAGAAAGGCTGCCTGGACGCTGTCGGCGGACACCGTGACTCCGCCGAAGGACATCGGCCGGGCGGCGCAGGCGTCGCTGGCGAGCGAACTGCGGAAACCCAGGTCTTGGGCTGCACGGACTGTCGAGTCGATGCACATCTGGGTCATCATCCCGGCGATGACGAGCCTCGACAGGCCACTGCCCCTCAGGTGATCCAGCAGAGGCGTCTGATGGAAGGCGCTTGGAAAGTGCTTCTGGAACACCGGTTCGCCCGGAGCCGGTGCGACCGAGACATGTATCTCCGCTCCATGCGTGCCCGGCAGGAGGAACCTCGCCCCGCGGCGAGCGGCGATATGCTGTATATGGATCACGGGCAGAGACTTCTCCCTGAAGGTTGCGACCATCCCCGAGGCCTTCTCGGCGACTGTCTCCGCATCCGGCACCTCCATCGCGCCTCCCGGGAAGTAGTCGTTCTGGATGTCGATCAGCAGGAGTGCAACCACAGGCCACCTCCGGGGTCAGACTACTCCCGAAACCGCCTCTGTAATATCAAGCGTTACCGAAGGTTGCAGCCAAAGTCATTTTACAGGTTATCCCTTGAATAATACTGCTGTTCGCAGACACTCTCCAAACCATCATCTCCGACAGTTCACAATAACGAGAACCAGGCAGAATAGCTCGAAGAAGGAGTTGCCTGCGGCTTTTCACGAGTAGCCTGACCCCGGTCATCCCGGTCATGACCCCGGTCACGGTCGCGTGGTCACCCGGGCACCGGTCAGAGACGGTCAGCGAGAGCGGACCGATTCCGATCACGGCCGGGCATATTGGATAAGCATCCCAGCGCAAGCGTTATAAGGTTGTTATTCAATGAGATACCATTGCATCTGAAGGATCTGAAACCAGGAATCGGCCGGTCAGAACTCGTACTCGAGGCCGAGGACCGGCATGATCCCCCACTGGAGGATCTCGTCGGGATGATGCTCGATCTCGTTCCAGTAGACCGTGGCGATGTTGCGCCTCGCATATGCGTTCCACAGCGATGCGTAGGCCACGAGGTTCGAACCCTCGAACGCGAAGCGGCGGTCCGCCCGGATGTTCAGGGAATGGAAGGAAGGAAGCCTCTCCCCGTTGATCCTCGTTTCGTCGAGGATCGTGCGGTTGTAGAGGGCCGAAGCCTCCAGGTCAAGCGGCGTGTAAGGCCTTCCGCCAGCGTAGACCCACCTCGCGCTGAACTCCCAGTTGCTGTTCGGCTTGTAGCCGCCCTCGGCGGTGAAGGTGAAGCGGTTGTCGTAGATCCTGTCGCGCCAGGGCTCGCCCGGATTCCTGTACCTCGCCGTCGACCACGATCCGGCCAGGATGCCGTACACGCCGCTCACGAGTTTCTTCTCGACGAGCAGTTCGAGCCCGAGGGACCGGGCCACGCCGCCAGTGGCGAGCGTGTCGAACGAGTAGAGGTTCTGCTCGCTGCCGAGGCCGTCGAGGATAGCGAAACCAGGCTGGGTGGGATCGAAGGGCAGGTCGGAGTACTCCTTGTCGTAGAGTTCGACCGTAAATCTCGTTTCGTCCTGTATGAGGTGCGAGAAGCCGAGCACATAGTGTACCGCCGAAGGGCCCTCGAGGTCCTCGAAGATGCCGCCCCTCGCCACGAGATCCGATGGCAGATCCTGCCTGTAGATCCCGCCCGCAGCCGTTACGGCCGTCCGATCGGTGAGTTCGCATCTGAGGGATCCCCTGGGCGACAGGCCGCAGCCATCCCCCGAGCGGTCCAGCCTCGAGCCGGCAGTGGCGGTCAGCCCGGACAGCAGAGGAACGGAGGCATCCGCGAACAGCCCGTAGTCCGTCTCCTCCCTGTCGGTCTCCAGGTCGAGACCTGGAAGCGGTTCGCCGGTATAACTCGTGTCAGGGGCAAACCAGTTGTCGAAAGTGTCCGACGAGTATCCGCCCTCCGCGCCGAAGCCGATGCTCACCCCTCCCCCGGCGAGCCAGGTACTCGCACTTCTCAGCCAGAGCGAACTCTCGACGGAGTTCTGTATTGCCAGCGGACTGCCGGTGCTGGTCCGGCCGTAGTCACCGCCGTAGCTGATGCCCTGGGCCGAGAGGGACGTGGTCGTGTAGCCGTTCCCTCCGCCCCAGAGCGTGCGCAGTGATGCACCCGCAGTAGCGTTCCATGAGTCCGTGACGCCGTAATCAGGATTCCCGTCGTCCCATGCCTGGTCGCGTGTGTAGTCGGAGTGGTCGACGGCTCCGGCGCCCACGAACGACAGCGTGTTCCCCGGGGACAGATCGTACACCAGTTTCGAGGCGAAGTCGGAGTAGCTCGCTACCGTCGGGATGTCCGCTATGTCCACGAGCAGGTCTATCCAGCTGTGCCGCGCACAGGCGAGCCAGGATCCGCGCCCGCCGTCCAGGGGGCCCTCGGCCACGCCTCCGATGCCGGACATGCCGAAGTCGAGCTGGCCCTCGAACCCATCCCGTGCGCCCTCGCGAAGCTCCAGTTCCATCACCGAGGACAGCCTGCCGCCGAAGCAGGACGGGAAACCCCCGGCCATGAACGTGACGTTCTCGAGGAGATCGACATTCACCATGCCAAGGCCTCCCCCGGTGGTGCCCTGGCGCGGGAAGTGGTTGATGTTGGCCATCTCGAGTCCGTCGATGTAGAAGCCGGTTTCCGATGGATTGCCGCCGCGCACCGCCAGGCCGTTGTACTGGTCGTCGAACTTCGCCACGGAGGGCAGGCTGGTGATCACGCGGACGACGTCGCCCGCGGAACCCGGCGCACGCCTCACCTGCTCGCCCGACAGGGACGACCCGCCGGACGAGGAGGATGATGCCTCCGGAAAGTAGTCCGGTCTCACCGTTATCGTCGTGCTGCCCGTTGCCGAAACCCCGAGGTCGAAGTCCACGTCGGTGGTCCTGCCGGGGCGGACGATCGCGTCCGTCACCGCGAGAACGGCATAGCCGACGCAGGATGCATTCACGGTGTACGAGCCTGCCTGCACGTCTTCGATCCGATAGAAGCCCGAGGCGTCCGTCATGGTCCCTGTGCCTGTGCCTGCCAGCATGACCGTGGCTCCGACGATCGGATAGAGAGTGGCGGCGTCGCGCACCGTGCCGGCGATCCCGCCGGGGAGTTCTCCGGCGGCGGTCGACATGGCGCTGGCAGACAGGATGAGCAGGAGAGCCTTCATGATGCCTCCGGGGCGTTGTGTTGATCAATCAGATGATTGAATCATACGTTTCACGCCAGACCGGGGCAAGCCCTTGCCCGGCCATTTCAGCCTGGGCAACAGTATCGAAGGATGGATTTCGTCAGCGGACCCCCGGGACGGTCTCCAGGATGTAGACCCTGGGATAGTCGGAGGGGTTGTGATCCCAGCCGATTATGCCCTGTGGGCTGACCACGAAGGTCCAGTAACGAGCGATCGGAGGGAGAGTGGTCCGAACCGACTGGATGAAGGTGCCATCCGCCATGTCGTAGAGGTCGAAGACCTGCGATGCGGTCTCGCCGTTCCCCGATTGCATCCAGAGACGCTGTTCGGAATCGAAGCCGGACATGAAGGCGGCATACCGCAGCAGGTCGGGCTCCCAGCCGGCTGACAGCTCCTCGCTGGTGGATTCGCTGCCCGGACCGGGAATCACGAGATATGGTCTGGCTGCCTCCAGTTCCTCCTCCGTCACCGGCGTCTCCTGCCAGGGCCTGTCGACCGCGAAAAGCGTGTCTCCCGGCGCACTCAGACCGAGAAGCCTGTACTCCTCGTGGGAGATGAGCGTGCAATAGAGCGCACCCGATTCGGAAGACACAAAGCTGAAAGTGTCGTACTCGGTGTCGGGATGCATCGCATAGTCGCCGAGATAGACGCTGTCCGGTTCGGACGAACATGACCAGGCGCAGATGTCCGCACCCCTGTAAAGGGCATCGCCCTCGAAGTAGTAGTTCATCCTGTTGCCGATCACCGAGCCTTCCGGCCCCGAGCCGAGAGCAGAAGGCGCCATGGGCAGCAGCCCGGTGATCTCGCGCTCCAGAACGAGGCAGGAGTCGAAGAAGACGATCTTCCCCGCCTGGACATCCAAAACGGCGAAACCTCCATTCGACAGCGGTGCAATGGTGTAGGGCGCGGCGAACTCGCCCGGCCCTCCACCGGACCGCCCCACCGATCCCACGAAAGCACCCTCGCCCGAAAAGACGGAGACTCTCCGCTCGATGACATCGACGAGAGCTATCCGGCCGTCCGAGAGGAAGCAGCCGTCCAGGATCGCTCCGAAGACGTAGTTGGAATCACCCAGCTCGATACCGATCGAGTCGACCACCACGAGATCGGAGATGGCCGGCACCCCGCCGGGGGCGTCGACGGGCTCCGGTGCATCTCCATCACCGCATCCCGGCTGGATCACCAATGCAGAGACCGCAAAAAGGCGGAACAGAACAGAGAGTATCGAAGGATACGAGGAGGCTCTCCCATCAACCATGAATTACCTCCAATAAAGCGACCGGGGCCTGGCTACTTTTGCGTCAACAGATGGATTCAGCCGGGGGGCAGCGGCTTCCGCGCCAGGCCCTCCGACACCGCACGTGACACGACGGCACCCGCCACGGCCTTCACGAGACCGGGGTCGTCGAGGGCGGGGACGATCCTCTCCGCCGACAGCCCCCTCTCCCTGGCGAGGGCGGCGATGGCGGTGGAGGCTGCGATGGCCATCCCGTCGCTTATCGCGCTGGCCCGGCAGTCGAGTGCGCCCCTGAGGATTCCGGGGAAGGCGAGGGCATTGTTGACCTGGTTGGGGAAGTCGCCCCTGCCCGTGGCCACCACTGCCGCCCCGGCCGCGAGCGCCTCGGCGGGATAGATCTCGGGCACGGGATTGGCGCATGCGATGACCACCGGGTCGCGGGCCATGCAACTGATCCATTCCGCAGGTACAACTCCGGGACCGGGCCTGGAAGCAGCCACCAGGACGTCGCAGCCGGCCAGGGCCTCGCGGGGCGAGTCGAAGCGTCGTCCGGACATCCCGCAAAGCTTCCTGTGCCAGCCCCAGCCGGGCCCTTCGAAGTCCGTCCTGCCCGGCGACAGCTGCCCGTGCTCGTCGAATACCGCGACCAGGGCGGGGTCGGCACCGGCGGCGAACAGCAGCCTCGCCGTCGTGGAGTTGGCGGCCCCCGCTCCGAGGAGGACGAACCTGGTGTCCGGGAGCCTCCTGCCAGTGATGGCGAGGGCGTTCTCGATCGCCGCGAGGACCACGCATGCGGTGCCCTGGGCATCGTCGTGCCAAACCGGGATGCCGCATGAATCGCGCAGTTTCTCCAGCACCTCGTAGCAGTTGGGCTGGGAGATGTCCTCTAGGTTCACCGCACCGACGGAGGGGACCATGGCGCGGACGAATGCTGCGAGTTTCCCCGGATCGCCCGTTCCGTCGGGCCTGCGGGTGTCCGCGCAGACCGGCCATGCGTCGATGCCTGCCAGAAGGGACATCAGCAGGGCCTTGCCCTCCATGACGCCCATGCCTCCGGCGGGCCCGCAGTCGCCGTCGCCGAGCACCCTCGTGGAATCGGTCACTATCGCCACCCTGTTGCCGCGCCCGGTAAGGTCGAACGAGGCTTCGGGATCGTCCCGGATGGCGAGGGATACGGCCGACACCCCCGGCGTGTACCAGACGCCCAGCCACGAGGGCGAGGGCACGGGGACGGAGGGCACGGTCTTCACCTTCCCCGCGGATTCCCTGTGGGCTGCGATGGCTGTTTCCTTGAACAGTCTCGTGCGCTCGCGGGCCAGGGCCGCCGGATCGCTCCGCAGCCGGGCCTCGAGCTCGGCGAGTCGGCGATCGAGTTCGGTCCAGTCCATCACACGCCGCCTGACGCCGGGAACATCGAGACACCCTCCGAGGAGATGCCCACGAACGCGGGGAAGTCCGTCACTTCGAGCAGATGCACGGCCTCCGGGCCGAGGTCCTCCCAGCAGAGCACCGTACAGCCCGTGATCCTTCGTGCGTAGAAGGCCCCGGCCCCGCCCACCGCGGCGAGATAGGGCATGGAGCGCTCCGCGCAGAGCTTCGCCGCCATGGCCGACCTGGGACCCTTGCCGATCGTGGCGATCACGCCCAGGTCCGCGAGCATGGCGAGATGGCGGTCCATGCGGGCGGACGTGGTGGGTCCGGCCGACGATACGGCGAGCCCGCCCCGCCCGGGGGCGGGGGACATGTAGAAGAGGACCGAACCCGATAGGGGGAATGGCGGCTGCCCGCCGGCGGAAACGAGCCCGGCCAGCCTCTCCTGGGCGGCGTCCCTGGCGGCCAGGAGCGGGCCCGACAGGAGAAGCAGCTCTCCGGCGCGGGCTTCGCGGAGATCGCCCGAATCCTTCCGGAGATCGACCCTGCGCCCGGTCAAAGCATCGCCTCCGCCGTGCGGAGGGCGTGGCAGCCCATGCAGACGCACACCGGCAGGGATGCCATGTGGCAGGGTGCCGATGTCACGCGCACCGAGAGTGCCGTGCACGGCCCGCCGAAGCCCTGCGGGCCGATCCCCAGTGAATTGATCCGGTTCAGGAGCCGTTCCTCGAGAGCCGCGCAGGCCGGATCCGGTGATCCGGCGCCGAACGGCCTCAGCAGGCCCTTCTTCGCGAGCAGAGCGCAGGTCTCCAGATTGCCGCCGACTCCCACCGAAACGATGAGGGGCGGGCACGCGAAGGCTCCCTGCGAGGCAACCGTATCCACGACGAAGCGCGCCACTCCATCCGCACCCGAAAGTGGAGGGAGCATGGCGACGCGGCTGGCGTTCTCCGTGCCTGCACCCCGCAGCACGAGCCCGAGGCGCAGGGACGAGCCCTCCACGATCCCGAGGTGGACTACCGGAGGGGTCGAATCGCCGGTGTTGAGTCTGCATCCGAAGGGATCGGAGACCATCGAGGGCCTCAGAAAGCCCGCACGACAGGCGGACGAGACGCCCGACGCTATCGCGGTCTCCAGCGTACCACCCTTGATCGTGACTTCGGAACCGAGCTCGGCCAGGAAGACCGGCACGCCAGTGTCCTGGCAGAGCGGAAGCCCGGAGGAGGAGGCGATGTCGATGTTCTCGAGGCAGATCGCGAGCACCTCGCGGGAGGGACCGGGCGGGCACTGCGCCAGAGCATCTGCAAGAGCCGGCGCCAGCCCGGGAGCCGGAGAGGTCGAACCCTCCCTGCACATCCCCTCCACTGCCATGGCGATGGTCTCCGCGTCCAGTTCCCTCAATCCGTCCTCCCCGTCGGGCATTTATGATCCTGCAGGCCTCCGCCGGTCCAGGGCACTCCATCCCTCCGCTCGAGACCCTGTATCGTCACGGCCTCACGACCCCGATCCAGGGGGGCTTGTCACCGCGGCTCGATAGTTGAATATTTGTTCAAGTGTTTCAGTATTGCCCCGGCAACACGACAGGAGGCTCGATGTCCACGTTTCCTGCGGAACTCTGGAGGGTCTCCACCGAGATAGCGCCCTCCCTCCTGCTCGGCCTTGCCGTCGCGGGGATCCTCCACGTGCTGGTGAAGAAGGACAGGATCTTCCGCCACCTCGGCAGGCCCGGTTTCTCCAGCACGCTCAAGGCCTCGCTCTGGGGAGTCCCCCTGCCCCTCTGTTCGTGCGGGGTCATCCCCACGGCGATGTCGCTCAGGCGGGACGGCGCATCGCCCGGCGCCACTACGGCCTTCCTCGTCTCCACTCCGCAGACGGGGGTCGATTCGATACTCGTCACGGCAGGCATGCTGGGATGGCCGCTTGCCGTGGTGAAGATGGTCTCGGCCTTCCTGGCGGGCCTGGTGAGCGGAGTTCTGACCGATCTCCGCAAGGCCCCCGCTCCCTCTGCAGACGCCTCCGCGGCCGAATCGTGCGCCGTGCAGGCCGGAAGGGGAGTTTTCGCACGGTTCTGGGGGCACGCGTTCGGCGTGATCTTCCGCGACCTCTACAGGTGGCTCGTGTTCGGCATAGTGATCTCCGCCCTGCTCTCGACCTTCATCCCCGCCGACAGCCTGGCCGGCGTGACCTGGCTGCACGGACCGCTCGGCATGCTGGCCGCACTCGCGGTAGGGGTCCCTCTCTACGTCTGTTCCACGGCATCCGTACCGATAGCCGCGGGTCTGGTCGCCGCGGGCTTCCCTCCCGGCGCGGCCATCGTATTCCTCATGGGCGGCCCGGCCACAAACGCAGCCACCATGGGCGCCGTGAGGAAGTTCCTGGGCAAGCGCGTATTCTGGATCTACATCACGGTGATCTGCGCCGTGAGCCTCGCGGCCGGGCTTCTTTTCGACGGGGTCATCTCCGAAGGCACGGCTGCAGGCATGGCTACTCACGGCATGCATCTGATCCCGCACTGGCTCCCGCCTGCCGCCGCCCTGCTGATGATCGCCGGGATAGTCTGGCTCGCGTGGTCCGATCTGTCCGCCCTCATCTCCGAGAGAAGCGCCAGGAGGTCCACCTCATCCTTCAGGCTCAGGATCGGGGGGATGTCGTGCGGCTCCTGCGAGCGCAGGGTGCGCGAAGCCCTCCTGTCGGTCCGGGGAGTGAAGGCTGTTTCGGTATCGAGGCAGGAAGGCTCGGCTGTCGTGGATGCGGCAGCGGGCTTCGACAGGCGGCTCGCAGTCGCAGCCGTCACGGGGCTCGGTTATGAAGCCACGGCGGACTGAAGACATGCCGGCACCCGACGAGGTCAGGCTTCTAGCCGACCTGTTCGCACTGGCGGCCGACCCGACCCGGCTGCGCCTGCTCGCGACCCTGCTTCATGGCGAGAAGTGCGTGTGCGAACTGTCAGGCGAGGTCGAGTCGAGCGTGTCTGCGGTGTCGCACCAGTTGAGGCTCCTGAGGGCCGGAGGGCTCGTGTGCCGCAGACGTGACGGCAGGCATGTCTACTACTCGCTGGCCGACGATCACGTGGAGGCGCTGATGACGATGGGGCTCTCGCACGTGAGGGAGTAGCCGCGAGCTTCCGGACGGTCCATCCAGTCGAAGCGCCGGGGATCGGAATTGCCGGCGTCGCGGCGGACCCGCACCCGGTGGAACGGCTCAGGGCCTCCTGAGCCACCTGGCGATCCTGAGGGCCTCCGAATCGAGTTCGGCGAGGATGCCTGCAAGGACCTCGTCTTCCGAAGGCTGGGCGTGCCTGTCGGCATAGTCCGGTATGACCGAGGCTCCCCTCCTGTAGTCCCTCATCCTGCTCCCCGAGACGCTCTGCTTCATGTCTCCGATCAGTTCGAGATACCTCTCCATCAGAGAACGCTCCGATTCTCCCGGGAACTCCAGCTCGGGCAGGGCGCACAGGTGGCCGTTCATCTCGAACTCGTCGGCCGTGGGGATGCGCTTGCCCCTCTCCAGGCGCGGCAGCAGGTTCGAGAATCCCAGCCAACGGAGATACAGGGTGTAGCCTTCTATGCCCTTCAGCCTCGCCTTGTCCGAGACGGCGCAGGCACCCGCGCCGGGCAGGTCGGCCGAAGTGTAGAAGTCGGCCTCCTTCGGCACGGCAGAGAGTGCCGCGCGGGCCCGATGAGCCTGCAGTGCGGTCTCCGAACTGGTCAGGCAGGCCGGAGGATGGCTCCGGCGGGCATCGAAGCGGCTCCGGTGCTTGGATTCGTTCCGCAGCAAGGAGAACAGGTTGTCGTAGAGCACCCATCCCGGGAGAAGGGCGGGTGCTCCGGCGGGAGCCGGGGGCTCGCCCTGCGTGACAAGGGAGAACGGATATGCGATCCTGCCCGGAGGAAGCGTCACGCCCGTGGCGATGATCGTCCCCGTCGCCACGAAGGCCGGGAACTTCACCGACGAGCCGAGGCCGAAGAACACCCCACCCCCGATGGAGATCTCCTGGTCGGGCAGCCGCGAAGTGTGGTTGCTGCCGACGTTTGCGCCGTATCCGAGGTTGCCCCCGCCGTCGGGCCAGCGCGCGGCGATCAGGAGCGACTGGTGGTGCATGGCGCAGAGCGGGCCCACCAGGCTTGCCGTCACCTCGCCCGATCCGTGCGAGGAGCACGGCCCGAGCATCGAGGATGTCAGCCTCGCACCCTTCTCGACCAGGGCGCGCTCGCATACCACCGAGTCCTCCACCATGGCCAGACAGTCGACGGAAGCCGACCACTGGACGACCGAGGACCGGACGATCGAGCCGTCCGATACCCGGCATCCCTCTCCGTCCCCGCCCAGGAAGATGGAATCCCTCAGCGATCCGGGACAGTCGAAGCGGCATCCCTCACCGACGAGGCAGTTCTCGACCAGCCGGGCGCCCCTGATGTGCGCCCCGCGGCCGATCACGCCCCTGGGCTGCGCTTCGACGAAGGAGGCGAAACTCTCGCGGGAGGCCTCGTAATGGTCGTGGTCCCTCACCGTGACATCTCCCGAGGTGAGCCTGGATGCGAGAGGCACCCCGATGGCCGGAAGGGCCCGGAGGTCACGCTCGCCGGTTTCGACCCCGAGTTTCAGGAGAGGTCCCCTCGCGAGGCCGAGGGAGCTTTCGAAGGCCACCCTGCCGCAGTCCTCGATCACCGCTCCATCGAGCACGTGGTAGCCCGCCAGGAGCCCTGTCCTCTCCAGGACTATCATTCCTTCGAGGATGCAGTCGGAGATGCCCGACGAGGAAAGGATCGAGCCGGGGGCGAGTGCGAGGACGACCTCGCCAGAGAACCGGCATGACGTCACACCGCCGAGGTCGGAGAAACGGCCGGTAGATACCCTGCTCCAGTCGAAGGCAGTGCAGCCCGCATCGCGGAGCGCCAGGACCTCGTCGGCCGAGAGGGGCCGCGTGCCCGGCGGCACCTTCGGCGCCGCGACGGAACGCAGGGAGAGATCGAGTGCGGCGGCTATCTCGGTCCTGAGAACCGCCCTGCCGGACCTCCTCACGCCGCGGGAAGGCGTCGGAGCAGCGGCCTCGCGAATATCAGAGCCTGGCGAGAAGTCCACGGAGGAATTCCCAGAAGCGCCCGGTCGAGGATATGCAGACCCTCTCGCCCGGAGCGTGGACGCCCCTGATGTCCGGACCCATGGAGATCATGTCCATGCCTCCGACCCTGTCGCCGATGATCCCGCACTCCAGGCCCGCATGCACGGCCTCCACGAGCGGCTCTCCGCCTGTAAGCCCCCTGTAGTGTGCAGTCGCGGCCGCAAGGAGTTCGGAGGATGCATCGGGCTTCCAGCCGGGATAGCCGTTGCCTCTCGAATGCGAGAACCCGGCGAGTCGCGCGGAAGCATCGAGGCGGTCGACCAGTGCGTACTTGGCGGTCTCGACCAGGCTTCGCGCGGTGAGCACGAGGGAGACCGAATCAGCCCCGGACTCCAGGATCGCCAGGTTGCACGAGGTCTCCACGAGCCCCCGGGACAGGCAGCTCATCCTCTCGACGCCGTGGTGCAGCGAGAGAAGCAGGTCCACGGCCCGGGATGCGAATTCCGGAGGCATCACGGAGTCCGGGAGGGCATCGCCCATGACAGTGACACTGATGGTGATATCGCCGTCGACGGGGGAGAACTCCTCCCTCTGCCGGACCTGGATCGCCGCTACGGCCTCACGGATCCCTCCGAGGCCGTCGCGAGGGGCCACCACCAGCGCCGATGCGGTTCTGGGGATGGCGTTCCGCTTGGATCCCCCCGCCATGGCAGCCACGGCGCAGCCGTGGCCGTCGATGAGCACGCGCAGCACCCTGCCGAGTACCCTGATTGCGTTGGCCCTGCCGCTGTGGATCTCCATCCCAGAATGGCCGCCCAGGAGACCCTCCACCCTGACGGACAGCGGGACGAACCCCCGGGCTGCGGGGACCGGCGTGAACCGCCCCTCGATGCCGACGTCGACGCCGCCGGCGCAGCCGATGCAGAAGTGCCCCTCCTCCTCTGAGTCGAGGTTGATCATCCGCCTGGCCTCGAGCCAGCCAGGATCGAGATGAGAGGCTCCCGTGAGCCCCCTCTCCTCGTCGATCGTGAAGAGACACTCGAGGGGGGGATGGTTTTCACACCCGCCATCGAGGAGGGCCAGCATGATCGCCACGCCCATCCCGTTGTCGGCTCCGAGCGTGGTCCCGCGCGACACCACCCAGTCGCCGTCGACCTCCACATCGATCGGATCGCGGAGGAAGTCGTGCGAGCTCGAATCGAGCTTCTCCGCGACCATGTCGGTATGAGCCTGGATGCACACGGGCCTGCCGGACGAGGCCGGTCCCCTGCCCGGCAGCTTCACGAGCACGTTCCCCACAGCGTCGGTGAGATGGGCCAACCCCCGTTCGGATGCGAACCCGCACAGGAAGCGGGTCATCTCCTGTTCCGAGCCGGAAGGCCGGGGAATGCTCCTGACGGCGTCGAACATCCGCCATACGATCGCGGGCTCGAGGCCGGACAGGATGCTGATCCGTCCTTCTTCCACCGCCTTCGTCACCTCCCGTTCCAGAGAGGGCCGATGAAGGCCCTGAAGAAACCGCCGTCCGTGTCGGGCTCGGGTCCGCCCCTGACTATCAGATCGGCATCGAGACCCTTCGACTCGATCTTCGAGCGTTCACGGAGGAAGAGGGCGTTCCCGGACTCCCTCCCGAACTCGGGGTGGAACTGCACCCCGAAGAGCCCCAGATCGAAGCTCACGAAGGACTCTGTGAACGAAACCGGGCTCCATGCAAGGATGGCCGCCCCTTCGGGCAGCCTTACGACCTCGTCGTAGTGGAACTGGAACAGCTTCGTGGAACGGGGTATCCCGAAGAGCCCGGAGCCGAAGGGGCTCCATAGGACTTCGAGCCAGCCGGTCTCGCCGCCCGACGGATTCCTGCGGACCGCGGAACGCCCCGAGACGGCCCTCGCGAGGAGCTGGTGGCCGTAGCAGATCCCCATCTGGCGGACTCCCCCGTCGACCGCCCTCCTGATGAAGGTTTCGGCCTCCTCCTGGAAGGGGGCGTCGTCGCAGATCGAGAGCGCCGATCCGGAATGGACGACGTGGGTGAAGTCCAGGGGATCGGGAAAGTCCTGTGAGCCGGGAGTGAAGACCCCGGCCAGCGCATCGGGCGGGATCCACCGGGAGATGTCGGCCCCGGCCGTGCGGTCGGTGGAGTAGTCGATCACGAGAGTCCTGGTCACCCCGTCACTCCGCCGCGCCGGGAGAAGAGCCTTCGGCATCCTCGAAGTCGATCCGCCAGTCGAGCGGGGCGGCAGCCCTGAGCATGGCCGACACGCCGCAGTACTTCTCCTGGGAGAGCTCGACGGCCCTGCGGATCTTCTCCACCGGCAGCCCGTGCCCCCCGAATACGTATCTGAGGGAGATCCTCCCGAAGACGGACGGATATCCGTCGGTGAGAGGAGCGGATGCCTCGAGCCGGAAGGTGAAGCCCTCCACCCTCATCCTGGCAAGGATGGAGACCACGTCCATGCCCGTGCAGCCTATGAGCCCGGAGAGCAGCAGCGCCTTGGGCCTCGGACCCGCATCGGCACCTCCTGAGTCGCCGGGGGCGTCGAGTATGAAGGCATGCCCGTCCTGCTCGATCTCGAAGGCCATGCCACCCAGCCACCTGCCAGTCGATCCAGCCATCCGGCCCCCATTGCGTGAAGACTCGCGTTCTGGAATACTCGTCGATACTCATAACACGGAGGTCCGCGGTCAATGCTCCTGCGCAGGATCGTCAGGCGCGTGGTCCGCAGGTCGACGCGCTTCCCGTGGATCGTCCCCGCCCTCCCGAGGCCCCTGACCGTCAGGATGGACACCACGAACCGGTGCAACCTGCGCTGTTCCATGTGCCCCATGAGGCTGTCCGACCTGGATCCCGACCGAGTCTGGATGGACATGGAGGATTCCCTTTTCGGCCGCATAGCCTCCGAAGTCTTCCCCAGGGCGTCGTCCGTCTCCCTCTCGTGCGGGGCCGAACCGCTCTGCAACCCGTCCTTCCCATCCCACCTGGAATCCCTCTACAGGGCCGACGTGCCCTGCCGGGAGATGGTGACGAACGGCATCCTGCTCACGGGGGAAAGGCTCGACGCAGTGCTCCGGCACCCTCCCACGACACTCACGGTGTCCGTCGACGGGGCGACGGAGGAGACCCACGCGGCCATCAGGGGCGGGTGCGACCTGGGTGTCGTGAAACGGAACCTCCAGGCCCTCGCGCAGGGCAGGAAGGCCCGCGGCGGGAGCATCCCGCACGTCGCCTTCAGCACCACGCTGCAGCAGAGGAATCTGGCGGAACTGCCCGGCATAGTGGCACTCGCGGCTGACTGCGGAGCCGAGACCGTGAACGTGAATCTGCTCGTCCCTTACGAAGGGCTCGGAATGGCAGGCGAGGCGGTCGATCCTTCGGATCCTCTCCTGGCCGACACGATGGATCGTGCCGGGCGCGCAGCGGCCGTGCTGGGGGTGGGCCTCCACCGGGCCGGCTCCGCATCGCCCGGCCCGGACTGCCGCTACTCCAGGTCATGGGTCTTCATCGCCCCGGACGGAAAGGTATTCCCCTGCCCCTACTGGAATCTGGGCGATCCCGTCGGCGACCTGTCCGTGTCCAGCTTCGGGGATGTGTGGAGGGGCGCCGCCTGGGAGAGGCTGAGGGCGCGCCTGGCCGGGGGGGTCTTCGGGGGGGTGTGCGCATCGTGCCCTGAGATCGAGGGAGCGGTGCGCGGTGAGATAAGCAAGGTGTGACTCAGGGGAAGCTGTTCAGACCGAGGAATCCCGTGACCATCCAGGCCCCGTCGTGGAGGTCGAGTATCGCCTCCGATTCGAGGGTGAAGCCTCCTGATGTCGCGAAGACCAGCGGGACCACCGCCCTGTCGCCGTCGTAGGACGGCTCGCCGACAGTCATCTCGTACTGGAGATATCGCGCGGCCATGACCGGGAGCGCCACGGTCCGCTTCAGGTATTCCCGGGAGTCCCAGTCCTCGAGTTCGCCGACACCGGCGGCGTAGCCGGCCGAGGCCAGCCTGGCGGCAACCCCGTCGGGGTCGAATTCGGCGGTCTGCTTCAGGGCGTCGAGCATGGTCTCGACCATGGAGAGCGCCTCATCGGATACGAGCGAGTCCACCGCCGTGGAATCGCCCGTCCTGAGGGCCGAGAAGAAGGCTTCGACAACGGGGCCGGGGTCGGTGTCGGCCGCCGATGCAGGCAGAGCTGCGATCATCAGGCTTGTGACGATGCCGGACATCGATCTCATGGCCACCGCCCGTCGGGATGATTCCCTGATGGACTATAGGCCTCGGAGCACGGGGCTGCAAGCTCTAGCCGCGCTCCGCCCACACCCCGAGAGTCTGTATCGTCATGTCGCGGGCGAGTTCCATACCCCTCTCGGAAATCCACTCCTCCCTGGAGTGGAAGAGTTCGCCTCCGGTAGGGAGGTTCACGCAGGGAAGGCCCATGAAGGAGAGTCTGGAACCGTCGGTGCCGCCCCTTATCGCTCCCTCCCTGCACTCCACACCTGCCCTCGAGGCCCCCTCGAGAGCGTACTCCACGGGCCGCCTGTCCTTCCCCAGGATCTCGGACGGGTTCCGGTACTGCTCCTTCAGGGTGAGCACTATCTCGGAGCCAGGGTGCTTGAGGGCCATGTAGTCCCTCAGGCCCTGCATCCTGGTGCGTCTGGCATCGATGCCGGCAGAGGTGAAGTCCCTCAGGATCATCTTCACGCGGGCATCGGAGGAGGTCCCGGAGATGTGGAGCGGGTAGTCGTAACCCTCCATGCCCCTGCTGTTCTCCGGCATCTCCTCGGTCTTCAGGGCACATATGATCTCGGAGGCGATCCTGGCGGCGTTCACCATCAGCCCGTACGCGCTGCCGGGATGGACCTGGCGGCCCCTGATGCGCCATTCCGCGCTCCAGGCGTTGAAGGTGGCGGTCTCTATCTCTCCGATCACGCCGCCGTCGACGGTGTAGGCGAAATCAGCCCCGAACCTTCCCACGTCGAAGTTCTCTACTCCGCGGCCCACCTCCTCGTCGGGGGTGAAGGCGGCCACGATGCGGGGCCTGGGGATGGAAGGATCGGCCAGCATCGTCCGGAGCACGTCCATGATGATCGCCACACCGGCCTTGTCGTCGGCCCCCAGCAGGGTGGAGCCGTCGGAGGTGACGATCGTCGTCCCCCTGTAGCGCATCATGTCCACCGACCTGGCCGGGTCGACCGTGACGCCGCTGCCCAGGGCGATCGGGGAACCGTCCCAGCCTCGATGGAGCACCGGATTCACGCCCGATCCGGGTTCCTCCGGCGACGTGTCCACGTGGGCGATGAGACCAATGACTGGCCCTCCGCCCGCTCCTGGCATCCTGGAGTAGAGCACCCCCTGCCCGCTGAGTTCCACGTCGAGCATGCCGATCTCCCGGAGTTCGGATTCGAGCATCCGCAGAAGGTCGAGCTGGGACGGAGTCGAGGGGGCCGCGGGGGAATCCTCGTCAGACGCCGTGTCGACGCGGACATACCTGAGGAAGCTGTCGAGGAGTGAAGACATGCCGTTCTCCTTTTGCGGATCGTCCTTTTCTAGTATATAGATCACTCGAGTGGTCACATGTCACCCCTCCGGAGCCATCGCCGATGGAGAACTTTCTGACAGCGGTCGAGGTCGCACGGTGTCTCGGGGTCTCCCTGCCCGAGGCCGACAGGATACTCCACAGGAGTTCACTGAAGGCCACCATGGTGGGGGGGCAGAAGAGATATGTGCGCGACGAACTCCTGCACTGGCTCGAGAGCACCTTCGGCAGCCTCACCGTCGAGAGGCTCCGCAATGTGGACCTTTCGAACGCCTCGAACGCGGGTCTCGATCCGACCCAGCCCTTCGTCTCCCGCATGCTGGAGGGAAGGATCCATCCCATGGTGCCCGCCAGGACAAGGGTGTCCCTGATCAGGTCCCTGGCCGACCTGGCAGTCGGAACGGGGCTCACGTACGACGAGCACCTGCTTGCCGAACAGATATCATCGCGCGAGGACATAGTCTCGACCGCCCTGCCGAACGGGGTCGCGTTCCCCCATCCCAGGGACATGCGCAGCGTCTACATGGAGGATGACCTCCTCATCCTCGCCAGGACCGCCTCCCCCGTACCATTCGGGGCTCCCGGGGGAAGGCTGACCGGGATCTTCTTCCTTCTGCTGCTGCCCTCGCCCAGCGTGCACCTGCACGTTCTGGCCAGGCTCAACAGGATGATCAGGGACCAGGGCCTGGTCGACGCCCTGGAGGAGGCGCCGGGCGCGACGGAGATGCTCGATGCAGTCAGGTCGGCGGAATCCGCTCTGCTGGCCTCCGGGAGATAAGCCTGAGGACCCTGCGTGGTCCGTGGAGTGGAGGTTCTATGGGGTTCGCGGGGAGAAGCATCATCTCGCTTCACGACATGACGGCCGCCGATCTCGAAGTGATCATGGACACGTCGGGCAGGATCAAGGCCTGCCGGGAGAAGGGCTTCCTGCAGGGCAGGACCATCGCGGTGATGTTCTTCGAGGCCTCCACCAGGACCAGGCTCTCGTTCGAATCGGCGATACAGCGCAGCGGCGGCACGGTGATAGGCTTCGCCAACCCGGCATCCTCGTCGCAGAGCAAGGGCGAGTCCTTCGCCGACACCATCTCAACCGTCACGGGGTACTGCGACGCGATGGTGATCAGGCATCCCGTGGAGGGTTCGGCCAGGCTCGCATCCGACATCGCCTCGGTCCCCGTGATCAACGCGGGCGACGGTGCCAACCAGCACCCGACCCAGACATTCCTCGACCTGTTCACGATGAAGGAATCCTTCGGGAGGCTGGACGGGCTCCACATCGGGATGCTCGGCGACCTCAAGTACGGCAGGACCGTCCACTCGCTGGCGACCGCCATGGCGATGTTCGGCGCGCGGATGACCTTCATCTCCCCGCATACCCTCCAGATGCCTGACATGATCAAGCGCGAGCTATCCCAGGCCGGCGTCTCCTTCCGGGAGGTCCGCCAGCCGGAGGAGGCCGGAGACGACCTCGACGTGCTCTACGTCACGAGGATCCAGCGCGAGAGGTTCGGCGATCCGCAGGAATACGAGAGCGTCGCCCACAGCTTCAGGGTGACCGCCGACACGATCCGCGGGCTGGGCGGCAGGGTGCTCGTGATGCACCCGCTCCCCAGGGTGGACGAGATAGCCGAGGACGTGGACCGGCTGCAGAATGCCATCTACTTCCGCCAGGCCCACAACGGGATCCCGACCAGGCAGGCCCTGCTCGGGCTGGTCACCGGAGGTCTGTCATGACCGAGAGGGCTTACAAGGTCTATTCCATCAGCAGCGGAACCGTCATAGACCACATCCCCACCCCTCTCGCGCTGAGGGTGGTGGAGATCCTCGGGCTGGGGAACGAGGGCATACTGACCATCGGCATGGGTTTCACGTCGAAGAGGCTGCCCGAGGGCAAGGACATCGTCAAGATCGAGAACAAGGTCCTGACCCGCGACGAGACGGACATGATAGCGCTGATAGCACCGGAGGCCACGATCAACATCATAGAGGGCGGGAAGGTGATCGAGAAGAGGAGGATCAGCCTGCCGGACGGCATCCGTGGCGTGATGAGATGTCCCAATCCCAACTGCGCCACCAACGTGCTGGGAGCCCCGCGGGTCTTCGGCCTCGCCTCGCCGGAGGGGCCTCTCTACAGGTGCCGCTTCTGCGAGCGGACCACCAAGGTGGAGCCGGACCTGCTCATCACTTCCGCGGGGACCTAGGGATGGCGGGCCGCACCCACGGATTCCCGGGCCCGCTCGACCGCCGCGATCTGACGATGCTCGCGGCCTGCATGGCCGCATCAGTCGTCCTTCTCCTGTTCCTGGGTGATCTGCCGGTGTTCGGTGACGGCTGGGCCTATGGCTACAGGTCCGCCTCCTGGATCGCGCATCACGGCATGCAGCCCGTTGCGGCCGGAGAGGAACGGGGCGAGCAGGCGATGGGACATCCCACGCTCATGCTCTGGATCTGGGCGCTCCTGATGAATGTCCTGGGCGACACGCCCCTCGTGGCGCACCTCCTGCCGGCATTCCTGTCAGGCCTTGCGCTCTGGGGCACCTACCGCTACGGCTCGCTTCTCGGCGGCAGGGCCGCAGGGATGTGGTCGGCGGTCATACTCCTGGCGAGCCCGCTCTTCCTGGCCCAGTCGATGCAGCCGCTGCAGGACGTCGGATTCATGGCCATGGCCGTGCTGGCCATGCACGGGTACGGATCCGGCCGCAACGGACGGGCGGCTCTCCTCACGGCCGTCGCTACTGCATTCAGGGAGCAGGCTCTTCTCCTGGCCGCATCCTTCATGCTGGTGGAACTCGCCAGGAACGGTTTCTCGAAGCCCGGCCGGATCCTCGTCCACCTGCTCTCCCCGGCGGTCCTGGCCCTGACCGGCCTGGGCAACCTGGCATACAACGGCTACTTCTTCTTCCCGACCTATCTCGGCGACCCGTCCGAGCTCGGGGAGGGATGGCTCCCCGGTAGGATCAGGCTGTTCGCCGGACACCTCCTCGCGGGAGACGGCAGGTGGCTGCTGCTGACGTCGGCGATCGCCCTGACCCTCGCGAGACAGGCGCGCAAGGCCCCTTCGGTGACGGCCGTGCTGCTCCTGCTCTCCCCCGCGTTCCTCTTCCCGCCAGGGAGGATCATGTTCCTCGCACTGATGGCCGCAGCCGCCCTGCTCGCAGTCCTCAGGGAGGGCAGGATGCCCGATCCGGCCGCCCTGCCGGCAGTCGTCTTCGCCCTCGCCATGATCGCCTTCCATGTCCTCGTGGTCTCATTCGCGCCCGATCCGCAGCTCGACCTCTTCAGATACATCCTCGCGGTATATCCGGCCGTGATCGCATGCACCGTCGCGCTGATCCGGAACCGGGGCGGGATCAGGATGCTGCATCCGCTCGCCGCAGCAGCGGCGCTCGCATGCGTGACGGCCGGGACCAGGATCGTCCCGAATCAGCCGGACGCCACCCCTGCCGGGTTGGCCACCGTCTACGACACCAGGGAGATGGCCGTGGCGGCCTCTGCCGTGGGTGACACCGTCATCGCGCCGGAAAGCGAATGCGCTCTGTTCGAGAACCCCGCACTCGGGTTCGTCGATGCCCCGGTCCCGTGCCGCAGGCTGGGCGGAGGAACCCTGGACCCGGAGGCATCCTACACTGTCTACAGGCCCTGGGCGGATGCTGCGAACCCCGGGTTCGACGAGGCATTGGCCGGGATGATCGTCTCGGAGGCCGTCATGGAGCCTGTCGTGAGAAGGGCTTCGGGAGGATTCGAGCAGACCCTCTTCAGGCTGGAGCCTGCGAGGTGAGGATCTGCCTGCTCCAACCCCCCAGGCCCGGGGGGCGGGGCACGAATCTCCTGCCGCCGCTGGGCCTGCTCTATCTGGCTTCGTCGCTCGAGAAGGCCGGCCACGAGGTTGCCCTTGTCGACGCCGCCCTGCTGGGACTCTCGGGAGAAGGCCTCCTCAGGGCTGTCTCGGGCAGGGAGCCCGACATCCTGATGGTATCGGCCTTCACTTCCGATGTCTCCTCCCTGGCCTGCGAGATGCCGCGCCTGAGAGAGGGTCTCCCTGCGGGAACGGCCATGTGGCTGGGCGGGCCCCATGCTTCGTGCAGGGGCAAGGCTTCGCTGGATGACCTGCCATGGTTCGACGCAGCCTTCGTGGGCGAGGCCGAGGAGACCGCAGTGGAGGCCGTATCGGCCTTCCCCGCCGAACCGGACATCACGGGGGTGATCCGCAGATCGGCCCCCCGTGAAACCGCGCCGGCATCGATAGCCGACCTGTCGGCCCTTCCTCTGCCTGCCTGGCACCTGGCCCCGCCGGGACGATACCGGGGGCTGCCCAACGGAGTGGTCCTCAGGAGGTCGCCATATGCCCCCATCCTCACCACGAGGGGATGCCCGTACCACTGCACCTTCTGCGCCGGCTTCAGGGTGACCGGCAGGAGCCTGAGGCACAGGCCGCTCAGGATGGTCTGGGATGAGATCGAGCTGCTCCGGACGCGGTTCGGAGTGCGCGAGATCCACATAGAGGACGACAACTTCACATTCGACCGCGACTACGCGATGGCCTTCTGCGAGGAGGCCGCCGCGAGGAACACGGGCCTCCTCTTCTCGACACCGAACGGGGTCAGGCTGGACAGGCTAGATCCCGGGCTCCTGTCCGCGATGAAGCGGGCGGGCTGGTACGTAATCCACTGCGGGATAGAATCGGGGTCCGACAGGATTCTGGCAGGCGTCAGGAAGGCCACGGACACGGCCTCGATCCGCTCGGCGGTCCGCATGATCAGGGATGCGGGCCTCCCGGCAGCCGGGTACTTCATCCTGGGCCTCCCGGGGGAGACGAGGCAGGAGATGCTCCAGACCATATCGTTCGCGAAGGACATCGGGCTGGCCTGGGCCCACTTCGCGGCATTCCTGCCCATCCCGGGTTCGGAGGCGGGGGATTCGTATCTGGCGGCCCACGGGATTCCCGGAGGATCATGGTCCACCTTCCACAACACCGCCTGCCCGGCGCCTCCCGACGGGATCAGCAGGTCCGGACTCAAGGCGATCCAGCGCAGGGCCTTCATGTCCTTCTACATGCGTCCCCGCCCCTTCTTCAGGGCGGTAGCGCTGCTGTTCCGGGGCAGGCATGCCGCGAGGCTCGCGAGGCGCGCCCTCGAGTACCTTTCGCCGCGTGCCGCGGCCGATGCGCGGTGCGCGGGATGATAGCCGGGAGGACGGTCTCGCTGGTGATCCCCGCCCACAACGAGGAGCAAGGGCTCCCGAGGGTCCTGGGAGTGGTTCCCGAAGGCATCGACGAGGTCATCGTGGTCGACAACGCCTCCACGGACTCGACCGCTGCGGTCGCAGCCTCGTTCGGGGCGAGGGTCGTGCCGCAGCCCGTGAAGGGGTACGGGAGCGCCTACATGGCGGGCCTCCCGGCCTCCGGCTGCGAGATCGTCACGACGGCCGACGCCGACGGCACCTACCCCGTCGAGCTCCTGCCATATCTGGTCGACAAGCTCGAGGCGGGCCGCTGGGACTTCGTCTCGGCCCGCAGGGTGGCCGACGACAGGGCCGGCAACCTCGAGAACATGCTGAGGTTCGGCGGGAACGCGATGCTGACGTTCTGGACCGTGGCGCTCTTCTGGAGATTCATAAGGGACAGCCAGTCCGGCATGTGGGTCTTCCGCAGGGAGGTTCTCGACGGCCTAAGGCTCACCAGCAGGGGCATGCCGTTCTCCGAGGAGATCAAGATCGAGGCATGGCGGAAGAAGGGCCTGCGATGCTGCGAGATCCCCGTTCCCTTCAGCTATTCGCGCAGGCTGGGCGAAGCCAAGCTGAGACTCTGGAGGGACGGGGCCAGGAACCTGGCCTTCCTCTTCGCCAAGCGCCTGGGGATATCGATGACGGGCGCCTGACCCGGAATCCCGGGAGATGTGGAATGGGCGGGCCGGAGCCCGCCCATTCCCTTTTGCGGAGGATCGTCAGTCGAGCACCACGACCCTGTGGAGGGCGGTGAAGCCGCTGCCCTGCAGGCAGGCGGCATAGGCGCCCGCTGGGAGCCCCTCGACCGTCGTGGAGTGTTCTCCGGCCTCGAACCAGCCGTTCTCCACCTCGCGCACCAGCCTGCCGGTCGTGTCGTAGATCGTGAGGACGGCGTTGCCGGCGTTCTCGAGGGTCCATACCAGCTCGACGGGGCCGAACGACGGATTGGAGGACGCTACGGACAGCATGCTGCCGCCCTCCTCCTCCTCTATTCCGGTCGGGCTCCAGTAGACGTACAGGTCCTTGAGGGACGGCGTGGCATAGGGATTGGTGGTCTGCAGCGTGACCCGGTACTGCAGGTAGCCCGTGCCATCCTCGAGGAGGCCGATGATGCTGCTCGGGTTCGTGCCGCTGATGTTGGGGCTCCACGAGCCCATCGCGGACGGATTGTCGGAGGCCCTGAGGTTGAAGTAGATCGACGTGCCTGCAGGCTGATCCAGGCTCCAGCCCATCTGCTGCCAGTAGCCGACCTGGTCGACCTGGTAGATCGAGGAGTAGAGGACGCCGGGGCTCGTGAACCCGCCTATCCTCCACCAGCTAATCCTGTCCTCGTCGGTCGCGGCGCCGGCCACGTCGGGCACTCCGTCGTCGTCGACATCGCCTGCGACCACGAAGATGCCGCCCTGGAAGTCGCCGTCTACCAGGCTCTTCTCCCATGAGGTGCCCGGCAGGTTCTGGTACCAGTAGACGTCGTCGGACGAGCCGCTGCTGCATGAGGCGAGGTCCATGTCGCCGTCGCCGTCCATGTCGACCTCGACCACCGATGTGACGTTGGTGACCGTGGCGTCGATGGTGTTGGCGGTCCAGCTGCTCCCGGAGTAGTCATAGAAGCTGATGCCCGCCCAGTTGGCCGACACGACCTCGAACGAGTTGTCGGAATCGACGTCGGCTACTGCTATGGAGTAAGGGTTGGAGAGCCCGGTTGCCACCGTCGACTTGATCCAGGAGCCGGTGTACTGGAGATCGTTGGTGTAGAGGACGATCGACCCGTAGTACGTGGAGGTGCAGAAAACGTCGATGTCGCCGTCGTTGTCGATGTCGCCGGTGTCGCAGGCGTATGCGCCGAGGAGTGAGCCGTCGATGTACGTCTTGATCCAGGGGAGGCTCTGGTTGACCCTGTTCCTCCACCAGACCACGTCGCCGGTTTCGCTGGACACGCCCACGATGTCAGGGTCGCCGTCGCCGTCGAAGTCGGAGAGGCTGATCTGCCTGGCGTCGAAGTCGGTTTCCAGGACGGTGGCCGTCCAGCTC
This sequence comes from Candidatus Fermentibacter sp., assembly GCA_030373045.1. Lineage (NCBI taxonomy): Bacteria > Pseudomonadati > Candidatus Fermentibacterota > Candidatus Fermentibacteria > Candidatus Fermentibacterales > Candidatus Fermentibacteraceae > Candidatus Fermentibacter > Candidatus Fermentibacter sp. The sequence goes on along the minus strand of JAUCPW010000003.1, from coordinate 20,187 downwards.
GTGCCGCCGCTGTTGTTCCTGTACCATACGATCTGGTTGGCATCGGCCGCCGCCACCACGATGTCGCGGGCGCCGTCCATGTTGATGTCGGCCACCTTGACGAAAACGGGGCCGTTGATGGTCCCGACCGTGTACTCCGTCCAGGATTCGCCGGCGCCGTTGTTCTTCCACCAGTGGACGTAGTCGTCGTAGTAGGAGCACCCGGCCATGTCGAGGTCGCCGTCCTGGTCGATGTCCACGAGGTCGCAGCCGTAGGCGCCGTTGACGGAGGGATCGATCACGTTCTCGCCCTGGTCGATGACCAGCTTGAGCTGGCCGGGCTCGGTATCCCAGTCGAGGTCGGTGCCGAGGTAGAAATGATCACCCCAGGCGCTGACGGGTCCGGCGACCCCCGGCCCGCCCTCCCAGTTGGTCTGGCTCTCGATGTTGGCCCAGAGCGAACCGCTCATGAGCAACAACGGCATGGTGAACAGACACAATCTTTTCATCGGGACCCTCCACTCCGATTGATTTATGCTGGCAGCCATGTCAATATCTGCAAGAATCCGGCCAGTGGCAATCCTTCAGGAAGATGCTCCGAGCGAGGCGGGGCCGGGGCTTCCGCGCGCGAACCTGTCCCTCTCGCTGAAGATGCATCCGCAATATGGCTGGCGGTAGAGCCCCGCGGCCCTCGAAAGCTCGACGGACCTGCCGTAGAGATGCCTCAGATCAATGTAGACGAACGGCACGCCCGTGCGGGCCGAGACCTCCTCCCCCGCCGCCCGGAGGAGTGCATGGTCTGCATAGGGACTCAGCATGAGCGTCGTGGAGAACGAGTCGCATCCGCATTCGAAGGCCTTGCATGCCGCCTTCGACAGGCGGTCGGAGAAGCACGCGGCGCATCTCGGCTCCGACCCGATGAGCATCGAGACGTTCTCCTCCAGCGGATACGAGTAGTCGACGACGAGAGGGGTGCCGGTCCGGGACACCCATTCCCCCAGGGTGTCCAGCCTGCGTTTCCACTCCCGCCAGGGATGGATGTTCGGATTGTAGAAGAAGGCCGTGGACTCGAAGCCCTGTTCCCCCAGGAAAGGTTCGGTGACCGTCATGCACGGGGCGCAGCACACGTGGAGGAGCAGCCTCCTGATCAGCGTCCGGCCTCCTGCGAGAACATGTCGGCCCTCCCAGTCCACTCGAGGCCCATATGCCTGCAGGCCTTGGCGGTGGCGCACCGCCCGCGGCTCGTCCTGATGATGAAACCCTCGGAGAGGAGATAAGGCTCGACCACGTCCATCAGGGTGTCCGATTCCTCGTTCAGGGTGGCGGCGATGGCGGATATGCCCACCGGGCCGCAAGAGTAGCGCCCGATCACTATACCGAGGTACTTGCGGTCGAGCGCGTCGAGCCCGCATTCGTCGACGCCGTTGATCTCCATGGCCTCGAGGGCCGAGTCCGCGTCGATGCCCTGCCTGCCCGACACCTGGGCGAAGTCCCTGACCCTCCGCAGGAGGCGGTTCGCCACACGCGGCGTGCCCCTCGACCTTGAGGCCACCATGGCGGCGGCGTCCGCATCGATGGAAACCCCAAGTATGCCCGAGGACCTCAGGATGATGGATGCGAGATCGTCGACGCTGTAGAAGTCCAGGTGGAGCGCGAGGCCGAACCTGTTCCTGAGCGGACCCGTGAGGAGTCCGGCCCTGGTGGTGGCGCCCACGATCGTGAAGCGGCAGAGCCCCAGCTTGACGGTCCTGGCGTGCGGGCCGGGATCGAGGACGAAGTCTATCTCGAAGTCCTCCATCGCGGGGTACAGGTATTCCTCGACCACCCTCGGCAGCCTGTGTATCTCGTCGATGAAGAGGACCCCGCCCTCCCGCATGTTGGTCAGGATGCCCACCAGGTCGGCGGCTCTCTCGAGGGCCGGCCCGGATGTCGTAGTTATCTCGGCGCCCATCTCCGCAGCGATCACGTGCGCAAGCGTGGTCTTGCCCAGCCCCGGGGGGCCGTGGAGGAGGATGTGGTCGAGCGGCTCGGATCTGCCCCTGGCGGCCTCTATCGCTATCCCGAGGTTCTCGACGACCATGCCCTGCCCGACGTACTCCGAGAGGAGCCTCGGCCTGAGGGTGCAGAGCACTGCCTCCTCGCCGTTCTGAACCTCCCCGGAGACCACGGACTGGCGCGTCATCTCGTACCCCTGATCCTCATGGCCTCACGCACGAGGTCGGATGACCGGCGGGAGGCCTCTTCGCCGAGGGCCTCCGCGGCCCGGGAGATGAGCACATCAGCTTCGGACGGATTGATTCCGAGCTGAGCAAGCACGAGCCTGGCCTCCGAGGCGGCGTCGCCTGGCGGAGCCGACGGCGAATGGGTCCTGGACAGCTTTTCCTGGAGAGCGGCGATTATCTGCCTGGCTCTCGCCCTTCCGATGCCGGGAAGGGTCGAGAGGAATCTCTCGTCCCCTGCCACGACGGCCGAAGCTATTTCCGAAGCCGGCCTGGCAAGAGCCTTCACCGCGGCTCTGGCGCCCACCCCGGAGACAGATACGAGGGCCTCGAAGACCTCCCGTTCGACTTCGTCGTCGAACGCGATGCACATCGGCAGTACCCTGCTCCCCTCCATCTGGACCACGAGCTGTACCGGCAGATCCTCGACGCGCCCTGGCACGAGCCTGGACGTGAGGTTCCGTGATGCCAGCAGGCGCACCGAGAGGCTGCCCGTCCCCAGGACGAGCCCTCCGTCGTCGATCGACTCGACGGTTCCGCGGATGCGCTCGATCAAGGCTCCCCCCGTTCCATGAGCGCGATGGCCACGGCGAGAGCGTCGGTGACGTCGGGAGGCCTGATCTCCTCCCTGATGCCGAGGAGATGCCTGACCATGCCGGAAACCTGCTCCTTGCCAGCCCTGCCGTTCCCGGTGACGAGCTTCTTGACCAGCGTGGCCTGGAGTGCGGTCACGGGTATGCCCCTGACGGCGGCCGCGAGGCAGAGTACACCCCTGGCATGCCCCATGACGATGGCGGTGGCCGGGTGGGCGTAATGGGAGTAGATCTCCTCCATGCCCATCACTTCCGGCGAAAAGCCTTCGATGACGGAGGAAAGTCCCTCGTAGAGCTCCTTCAGGCGATCTGGCAGAGGTGCGCTCCGGCGGGTCCGGATGGTTCCCGCCTCCAGCAGCACCGCTCTCCCTCCCGCGGACCCGATCAGACCGTATCCGGTGATCTCGAGGCCCGGATCGACACCCAGGACGATCCCGCCGGTAGAACCTATTCCGGCATCTCCAGATTCGTGTGGACCGCCTGGACGTCGTCGTGCTCCTCGAGCATCTCGAGCAGCCGGGCGGCCTGCTCGGCCTCCTTCCTGTCCGGCACGACCACGTTGTCGGCCACCTTGGTGGATTCGGCCCCGTCCACTGTGATGCCGGCCTTCTCGAGGCTCTCCTTGACGTTGTAGAGCTGGGCCGGGCTGGTCACGACGATGATGGTGTCGTCCTCGGACTGGATGTCCTCGGCGCCGGCCTCGAGCCCGGCCTCCATCACCTTCTCCTCGTCGTACTTCCTCGCATCGACGAAGATCTGGCCGCGGCTGGTGAAGTGGTAGGCGACGCTGTTCTTGGCTCCCAGCCTGCCGCCTCCGCGCGTCAGCATGTGCCGGATCTCGGCGGCAGCCCTGTTCTTGTTGTCGGTGAGGACATCGATGAGGATGGCCACTCCGCCGGGGCCGTAGGCCTCGTACTGCATCTCCTCGTAGACAACGCCCTCGATCTCGCCGGTGCCCCTCTTGATGGCCTTCTCGATGTTGTCGGCAGGCATGTTGCTGGCCTTGGCGGCATCCACGGCCACCCTGAGACGGGCGTTCATGTTGGGATCGCCGCCGCCTTCGCGCGCCGAAGCCGTGATCTCCTTGACCAGCTTGCTGAAGAGCGCGCCTCGGACGGCGTCGGCCTTGCCCTTCTTGTGCTTGATCGTGCTCCATTTGTTGTGTCCCGACATGATTCCCTCATTTCATGGAAGATGGCCGGTAAAATCAGTTGTTGAAGACTGCATCCGGTGACCGGAAAAACACAGGAGCGCCCGTGCATCCGCCAGGGCCGTATATGGCAGTACGAAGCGCGTTCCTGCAAGCCGGAGGCCGCGCTCGACGGGGTCGAAACCCACTGCGGCGAGAGAGGGTGCGGATGTCTCCGTCACGAGGTCCACGCGGGCCAGGCCGGGGTTGTCGCGCCTGAGCCCCGCGATCAGGACGGCATGGGCAGTCTCGCGGGCCTCACGCCCGGACATGACACCTCCGGCCAGGCAGCGGACCGGGTGCGGCCGGCCCTCCATGGTTCCGAGGATCGACGACAGGAGGGAGCCGAATCCGGCAGCCCGGTCGCACGCGAAGGCCGGCACGGCGGCTTTCGTCGAGTACGGCTTCGTCTCGACGAACTCCAGGCCTCTCTCGGCCGAAGTGTCCAGTTCCCTGGGAAACTCGATCCGGGCCGGGCAGTTCTCGTCCCTGACGAGGATGCCGCCCCGCTCGACCGATACTTCGACCAGCCAGAACGGCAGGTGCAGGGCCGGTTCCTCCGGCGAGGGGAGCACCGACAGGGCCACCTTCTCCGGGCAGCCCGACTCGATGCTCCAGACCGAATCGCAGCCGCGGCAGTAGAGCAGGATATCGTCGGGCAGCCCCGTGAGGCCGGTTCCGCAGAGCCCGCAGGCGAGGCTGGTCATCTCCCTCTCAGACCACGACATCGCTGCCCTTCCTGCTCACGGAGTCGAGCATGTCCATGAGCTTCCAGGTGCCCAGTCCCAGCATCGCGCCGGCCAGGAGCGTGACCGACCCGCAGCCCCGCAGAGCGGAACCGCCGTCCAGGGAGGAGAGGACGAAGGGCAGGCAGGCGGCCCAGAGGGCGGCCACGATCGAGGCCAGGATGTTGATGTCGCGCCTCCTGCCGGGAAGGATTCCCCTGATGACCTTTCCGGACGCTCCATCGAGGACCGCCCGGTAGGGAGAGCCGCCGCACTGGAAATCGACCACCCAGAGAGGGTAGAAGACAAGACGCACGCGGCGGCAGGTGATGGCGTGCCACGTCCACCGCTGCTCCAGCGCTCTCGCCGATCCCCCGGCCAGCCGCTCGAAGTACCTGTCGGCGCTCGCGACCGCCTGGCTCAGGGGCATAGAAGGGTCGACGAGGACACCCTCTCCGGCCGACCGGGAGTCGAGGACCTCGAGGCCCTCCGGGAGTTCGTTCCGCTGTATCTCGAGGCCGGTCATCGAGAGCTGGGCGTCCTCCCCCATCGACGGGATGCCGAGGGGCTCAAGGTCTGCGGCGCTGACGTTCACGCTCCCGAACACCCTGATCTCGCGGGAGACGGCCTTCGCACCCTTCCTGATCCGGACGGTCCGCGTCTTCCCGAAGACGGACATGTTGTCGCCGCCCTGCTCGGTGTCGGTGGCCACGGGCAGCTCCTGCTCCTCCCATACCGGCTCCAGCCCGAACGCAAAACCCGTGACCTGGGCCGAGACATGCCAGAACGGCACGTAGAAGAGCCTCGGTCTGGCCACCCTCGCCCTGGAGAGCGCCCCGCGCCGTATGCTCGGACCCTCGAGAAGACGCCTCACGGCCCTGAGGGCTCCGGTCCCGTCCATGGCAGAGGGTCTGAGCAGCCTGACGACTGCGTCGGTCCTCCTGACCCTGGTGCCGCAGTGGCGGCATGACCCTTCTACGTCTCCCTCCCTGAAGTCGAGAAGACCGCCGCAGGCCGGGCAGGAGAGGGCCCTGGGACCGGTCACCGGAGGATCCTGAAGCGGATGTAGAGGGCGCATCCCGCGATGCATGCGACCAGGGAGGCCTCGAGGCCGCCCTGAAGCCCGGCGCCCGCAAGCCTCGCCGCCGCGAAGACCGCTCCCGACAGGAGGGAGAGGGCGATCAGGGCTTCGACGAAACTGGCCGAAGGCAGCCTGACTTGATTCGACGCTGCTCGTGCGCCGCCGACGGGGAGCCCGCTCACCGCGTCGACGAGGAGCGTCTCGGGAATCCCCCTGTCCTGTGTCCGGACCCGGAAGAAGGGATGGTAGACGATCGTCGAGGCTTCGGAACCGGTATTCTCAGCGCCTTCGCCCGCCGGCGGCATGAGCTGTTCGGGCGAGGCATCGTTCTCCGACAGGACCGTCATGGCGCCGGAGGGAGGCCGGTAGCCCTCGAGATCGGGCACGGGCTGCGAGAACGCAGCCTCGAGGCCCGCCCCCGGGATCTCGCGGTAGGGGTAGTAGATCAGTTCGACCGCATCGATGCCCACTCCGGGGAGCAGCCTGCGGAGGGAGTCCTCGCCGATCGAAGGAGAGGATATCATCAGGATCCTGCCCGGGATCTCGAACAGCATGCGTGCGCCGCAGTACGGACATCTCAGGAAGAACTCCCTCCTGAGCACCCTCAGCCCGGCGCCGCACTGGCTGCAGGAAGTCTTCATGCCCCCCCGCCCCTCTTCGCGATCATCTCCCAGAAGTACGCCTCGATGCCGTCGAGCATCCTGTCGATGGAGAACACTTCGACCACGCGGTTCCTCGCGCGCCTCCCGGCCTCGGCCCTGATCCCGGGATCGCCGGCGAGCCTGGAGACATATCCCCCGAGAGCGGCGGCATCGTCCACCGGGAATATCATGCCGTCGGGGCCGACGACCTCCGGCAGGCTGCTGGCGTCGGAGACGATCACGGGCTTCCCGCAGGACATCGCTTCGGCTGCCGCGTAGCCGAATCCTTCGTTGATCGAGGGCATGCAGAGCATGTCCATCGAGTTGTAGCATCCCACCATGTCGTCTACGGGGCCGGTGAAGACCGTCCTGTCGAGGACACCCGCCCTCGAGGCGGCCTCCTCGGTCTCCATCCTGTGCCGCGCAGTCGGCGCGGGACCGGCCACGAGCAGCCTCATCGCGGGGAAGGTCCCCACCAGTCCGGAACATGCCTCGAACAGGACTCCGTGCCTCTTCCTGGGAAGGAGCGAGCCCGCGATGCCTACGACGAGATCGCCCTCCCCCAGGCCCGCCGATGCCCTGAACCGGGCTCCGGCCACGGGGTCCGGAACGAACCGCCCGGTGTCGATGCCGTTGTATATCCTCCGGAGCTTTCCCCTCGGAAGCCACCTGTTCTTCGAAAGGATGCTGTTCATCGTGGAGTCGCTGTTCACCATGACGCCGTCCACCAGGCGGCTGTAGGAGATCCTGTACCTGAGGCTGTTCTTGAAGCCGTAGTCGCTGCCCCTGCGGCGGATGAAGACCACTCCCTCCATCCTCGCGGCGATCCCGAGGCTCCTGACCTCGCGGTCGAGATTGCAGCAGGCCACCTGTGTCCCGTGCCCGGCGAAGAGGGATGCCGCCCGGAAGACCGACCGGGGGCTGAAGTCGCCCCGGATGGGGATCGCCTCCACACGGAGGCCGCCCCCGGCCAGGGCCCTCTCTTCCAGTGAGCTTCCCGGCCGGCAGACCAGGATGACGTCGTGTCCCCTCCCGGCCAGCCCGGCGGCGGCGGTGAGGCTCCAGTTCTCGCCGCCTCCCCAGGTCATCATCGAGTTGCTGATGACGATGCGCATGGGCCCGGCCGGGCTCATGACGGGCTTCCTCCGTCCAGGATCCTCGCGGCCTGGACCCCGTCCCTGCCGTAGACGGCGCCTATGCCCCGGGCGAACCCCTCGGTGACCACGGCTCCACCCACGAGTATGGGCGGCACGGGATCGAGTCTCTCCCGCAGCAGTGCGACTGCGGCCGCCATGACGGGAAGGCTGGGGGTCAGCAGCGCGCTCAGGCCGACTGCATCAGGCTTCTCGCGAAGGGCCGCCTCTACGATCACCCCTGCCGGGACGTTCCTGCCGAGATCCACGATCCTCCAGCCGTGCCCGGCCAGGATTGCGGCGACGATGTTCTTGCCGATGTCGTGAACGTCGCCCTCGACGGTGGCCATGAGGACGGTCCCCCGGCAGGCCGATCCGCCCGAGATCCTCCGGATGGCGCCGAAGCATGCCTCGACCGCCTCCGCGCCCGCCAGCAGCATGGGCAGGAAGATCCTGCCCTGCTCGTACTCCGTCCCGAGCCTGGTCACCGCGGGCACCAGCACCGACGCCACGAGCCCGGACGGGTCCGTGTCCTTCAGGGCCCTTTCGACCGCCTCCACCGCGGAAGCGGCATCGCCCCCAGCGATGGCCTCCTCGATCGTGGGTCCGTCCGCGTCCGGGCGGGGTGCCGGCTCCATGGCGGGCGCGCAGCCGGTGGCGAGCCCGGTGAACCCCGCGAAGCCTTCGCCCGGCGAGATGAGCAGCCGGGCTGCCGACGGCAGCAGGCCACCATCGGAATCCAGCGGGTCCATTATCGCAGCCGAGAGGCCGGCCTCCACGGCCAGGGTCAGGAATGCCCTGTTCACGGCACTCCTCGCGGGGAGGCCGTAGGAGACATTGCTCAGCCCGACGATGGTTTCCAGGCCGTACTCGCTCCTGATGCGGCGCAGGGTCTCCAGAGTCACGAGCGCAGCCCCGGGTGACGCAGCCTCGGAGAGGACCACGGGGTCCACGATCACGTCCTCGACACCGAGTCCGAAAGCCCGGGCGGCGGCCAGCATCTCCCCGAGCAGCGCGATCCTGCCCCCGGCGGTGTCGGGGACTCCGTGCGCATCCATCAGCAGCGCCACGAATCCCGCCCCGTGCTTCTTCACGAGAGGGAGCTCGGCTTCTAGCCTCGACGGGATGCAGGGTATCGAATTGACGAAGGCCCGTGCCGGGTATTCGGGCAGCGCCGATGCGACGACTCCGGGCAGGGGACTGTCGATGAACAGCGGGAGCCCCGGCACTCCGTCCAGGGCCGCGACGGCTCCCGGCATGAACGAGGCTTCGAGCCCCGGGTCGCCCACGCCGACGTTGAGGTCGAGCAGGTTCGCGCCGGCGGCGGCCTGCCGCGCGGCCGACCGCCTGAGCACCCCTGTGGAACCGCTCCGTATAGATGATGCCAGCGCCCTTCGCCCGGTGGGATTGATCCTCTCGCCGGCGATCAGGAAGCCCCCGCCGCCGAAGACCAGCCTCGAGGTCCTGGAGGAGATCGAGCAGACCCTGCGCGGCCTCGTCCGGGCGGCCGGCATTCCGGAAAGTGCTTCCGCGATGGCCCTGGTGTGCTCGGGGGTCGACCCGCAGCAGCTCCCCGCCACGGACGCCCCGGCTTCGCAGACCCGGACGGCCGAGCCCGCCAGGTCGCCGGGGGTGGCGGCCCATGTCGTTACGCCGTCCCTGACGGTCGGGATCCCGGCGTTGGGCATGTAGCACACGGGAAGGCTCGAATGTGCCAGGAGGGCGAGCGCGGCAGCCTCGTTGTCCGGGAGGGAGGCTCCGCAGTTGACCCCCGCCATGCCGGGGCCGAACGCCCCGGAGACGTCGGCTAGCACTTCGGCGGGCGTGCCGGTCACCGTCCTCGCGTTTCTCTCGAAGCTCATGCTCATGAGGATAGGCAGCCGCGGGCCGGCCTCCCTGACCGCCGAGGCGGCCAGCCTCAGCTCGCGGATGTCGGTGAAGGTCTCGAGGAATATCAGATCGACGCCGCACTGCACCAGCAGTTCCGCGAGCTCCCTGAAGCAGGCCGAGGCCTCGGCCGGGCGGACCGGTCCGAAAGGTGCGAGGAAGCTCCCCAGCGGGCCGATCGAGCCGGCGACCAGGCAGTTCCGTCCGGAAGCCCCTGACCGCGCTGCGAATACGGCCCGATCCACGATATCGCGCTGCCTCGACTCCAGGCCGAACTCGGAGAGCTTGAGCCTGCCCGCGCCGTAGGTGTCCGTCACGAGGATGTCGGCTCCGGCCGCGGCATACTCGCGGTGGGCGTCCCGCACCCTGTCGGGATCCTCCAGCAGGATCTCCTCCGGGAGTGCGGAACCGGAGTGCCCGCTCCCCGAGAGAAGAGTGCCCATGGCGCCGTCCGCCACCAGGACACGACCCCCGAACCTGTCTATCAGAGCCTCCATCCGATCACCCCCGATACCGTCTTCCTCGGCACCATCATGCCGGAAGTCTCTACCCGGACCCCCAGCGAAGGGAACCGTCCGGTGAACCAGCGCTGGTAACCCAGCGAGAAATCGCCGTAGCCCGGGCTGAACCTGTGCATCGTCCTGGCTCCGGCCGAAAGGGCCAGCTCCGCCTCGCGGCGCTGGATCCACCTGGCGCAGGCCTCGGCTGCCTCCGAGGCCGCGGCGTCGAGGACGGCCTGCATCGAAGGGGTGCGGGCGAGCGCGTCTATCTCCTCGTCCACGCGCGGACCGAGAGTGGCGAGGAAGACCGTGCAGGCGGTGCATCCCTCGAGACGGGCCGCCAGGCAGGCGCTCTCGAAACGCACATCCCGGAGCCCCACGCCGGAGGTCGACACATCGACGACATCCATGTGCTCGCGCTCGCACGCCGGTTCCATCAGACCAAGGATCTTCCCGACCGCCTCCCCGGCGCGCACGGCCCAGTCTCCGGCGGGCATCCCGGGCCTGTAGCCGAGCCGGAGGAGGACCATGCGCTGCGTGAGCCGGGGCTCCGGCCGCTCAGCAGAGCAGTGATTCGACGACATCGTAGCCGTTGAGGGCGGGCATGATGCAGACTCCGTCGACACCCATGTCCCTCAGCCCCTCGAGAACGCCCCTCGCGAACGAGATTCCGGCGGCAGCCTCGGCCTCCTCCCCTCCGGCGCTCCTCATCGACTCCAGGAGTTCCGGAGGGATGCTCATCCCGGGCACCTCGTTCGCGAGGTAGTCGAGGCCTCCGGCGGTCAGCACGGGCATCAGCCCGGCGATCACCGGCAGACCGTGCTTCCTGAGCTCCGGATGGAAACGGGCGAAGCCTTCGAGGTCGAAGACCGGCTGCGTCTGCACGAAGCCCAGGCCGGACCTGGTCTTGCGTTCCAGGGCGGTCAGCTCCTGCGCATGATCGGCCGGCGATGACGGCACCCCGGCTCCGCAGAAGATCCCGGCCGGGCCGTTCAGCCTGTTCCCGAGGACGTCGCGGCCCCGGTTCAGGGAGTCCACCATCCTGACAAGGCCCTCGGAACGGACGTCGTAGACGGCGGTGGCGAACGGATAGTCGCCGATGCTGGGAGGGTCGCCGGAGAGAGCGAGGATGTTCCTCAGACCCGTTGCGGAGAGCCCGAGCAGGTCGGACTGCAGGGCGAGGATGTTCTTGTCGCGGCAGGTCGCATGGATCACGACCTCCAGGTTCAGCTCCCTCCTCACTATGGATGCGAAGGCGGAGGGGGACATGCGGAGCCTCGCCATCGGGCCGTCCGAGACGTTCACGGCGTCCACCCCCAGGCCCTTGAGCTTCCGGAGCCTCTCGAGGAGCTTCTTCGAGTCGGGTCCCCTGGGAGGGTCGACCTCCACGCTCGTGACGAACCGCCTGCCGAGCATGCTCTTGAGGGTGGTCTCCACGACCGGGGGCGCCGCATCCGCGGAATCGTCGTGCGACAGCTGCACGCTCACGCGCCTGCGGTTCCCGGGGGTCGCGCCGCGCACGGCCCTAGCGACGGCCGAGACATGCTCGGGCGTCGTGCCGCAGCATCCGCCCACTATCGAGCATCCGGCGGCCACCATCCGGGACGAGTAGAAGCCGATGTGCTCGGGATTGCGTGGGTATGTGAACCTCCCGCCCTCGAACCTCGCGACCCCGGCGTTGGGCATGGCGCAGACCGGCTTGCCGGTGGCCTGCGCTATCTTCTGGATCACCTTCAGCATGTCCATGGGCCCGGTGCCGCAGTTGACCCCAACGACATCGGCCGGGAGCTCGTCCAGTGCATGCCCGGCGTGCAGGGGATGGAGCCCCCCGATCGTCTGTCCGCCCTCGAGGAAGGTGAGCATGGCCACGGACGGGGCCCCTCCCGCGGCATCCAGCGCATCCAGTGCCGCCGCGAGTTCACGCGGGTCGTTGAACGTCTCGAAGATCACGAGATCGACCCCGGCGCCCAGAAGAGCCCGGAGCTGCACTCCGAAGGCCTGCTCCATAAGCTCCGGGGTCATATCGTCGAGCGCCTCTGCCGGCCTCGTGACCGGGCCGACCGAGCCCGCCACCATGGCCCCGCCCGAAGCGGCCCGGGCGATCCCCACCCCGGCCCTGTTGATCTCGGCCGTTGCGGAGCCCAGTCCGAAGTACTTCTCGAGCACCACGGGGTTCGCACCGAATGTGTTGGTGGTGATGACCTCGGCGCCCGCGAGGACGTAGTCCCTGTGGATCCCTGCGACGATGTCCGGATTGGACAGGTTGAGCTCGTCGTAGCAGCTCCCGCCCGCCGCCCCGCGCTGGTAGAGCAGCGTACCCATCGCCCCGTCGAAGACGATGGCGCGCCTCTCTGCGAGCCTGTCGAGGAATCCGCCCAAGCCGTCCTCCGTCATCGTGTTGCCCGGTTCCGGTCCCCTGCCGTCCGGACGATACCCGGCTTTATGTGCATCGCCGCGTACCTCCGCAAGCCTGCCCGGAAGAGGGCGGAAAGAAAGGTCCGGGCCGCGGATGGCCCGGACCCGTCGTCCCCCGGGGTGACGCCGCTACTTCTCGGCTCTGCCCCCCACGAACCTGTAGACGAACGCACCTGCTACCGCGCCGATGATGGGCGCGACCCAGAACAGCCAGAGCTGCTCGAGGGCCCAGGTGCCCTGGAATACGGCGACCCCGGTGCTGCGCGCGGGGTTCACCGAGGTGTTCGTCACGGGGATGCTGATCAGGTGGATCAGCGTCAGCGTGAGGCCGATCGCGAGAGGTGCGAAGCCCTGGGGCGCCCGCTTGTCGGTCGCACCCATGATGACCAGCAGGAACATCATGGTCATCACCACTTCGCAGATGAGCGCGGCCCCCATGGAATATCCCTGTGGCGAGTGGGCGGCGAATCCGTTCGACGCGAAACCGGCGGTCACGTCGAACCCCGCGGTCCTGCTCGCGATGAGGAAGAGCACTCCACCTGCAGCTATGGCGCCGAGGACCTGGGAGGCGATGTACGGAAGGAGGTCCTTCGCCGGGAAGCGGCCCCCGGCCCACAGGCCTATCGAAACGGCAGGGTTCAGGTGACACCCGGAGATGTGGCCGATGGCATAGGCCATGGTGACCACGGTCAGGCCGAACGCGAGCGCTACGCCGAGATATCCGATGCCGACCCCGGGGACGCCCGCGGCCAGTACTGCGCTGCCGCAGCCTCCCAGGACCAGCCAGAAGGTCCCGAAGAACTCCGCACCCAGCTTCTTCATGATGCTCCCTCCATCTCCACTGTGGGCGGGGATGCTACCTGAGCTGCGGCCAGCCCTTGTTCCCGCTCCCTATGTGCAGGACCCCGTAGAGGATCAGCATCGAGAACACGACGCCGGAAAGGACCGCGAAGCCGGTGCCACCGGCCATGACTTCGAGAACGACCTTCACGGCGCTGATGATGAGCAGGCCCCAGAAGCCCCACTTCCTCCACCTGAAGATCGCCATCACGCAGACCAGGCTTGCCACGGCCAGCCCGATCATGATCGGGAAGTACCAGCCGAAGGGCTCGCCCACGTCGCCGAACCACTGCACCATGTTGCATCCCGTGTAGGTCAGGATAAGGACGAGGTTCCACAGCAGCAGGAGGAGCAGCCAGACCGTCAGGCAGCCGTGTCTTCCGTTCTCCCCGGCCATCGATCTCTCCTTTCGAGACGGTTGAAGGTGCTATCGGCTGTTCGGCCGGTCATCCCGGCAGCGCGGGGATATGCAGTGGCCGGGGTGGCGGGACCATGTAGATTCAACATCGGCCAGCACCAGCGCGGTGTCAAGAACACTCCTCATCGCCCCTCCGTGCATCTCCCCCGCGGCGGTTGCCGTCCCGTCCCGCGGGGTCGGCCCCGCGCCCCAGCGGACGGCTCGCCGGGTTCACGAGGAATGCCGCTGCAGCGATAGCAAAGGCCGCGGCGAGCACGAGGAACCCGGCCGCTCCTCCCGGTCCCCGCCGGCCCGCGATCCGTTCCGGTGATTCCCGGGGTGTTGCACGGCTTGTCACCATGCTACCCCCTTATCATCACCAGCAGCATCTTGAAGCGTTCCACGGCGGAGAGCGAGTGCGGCCTGCCCGCGGGCATGACGATGAATTCGCCGGCACCTACCATGTGCGGTATCCCGCCGATGCTCACTTCGGCCTCGCCTTCGAGGACGTCGACGATGGCGTCGAAGGGGGCTGTGTGCTCGCTGAGCCCCTGTCCGGCATCGAAGGCGAACACGGTCACGGTGCCCGCCTGCTTCCTCACCAGCTCGCGGCTGACGACCGATCCCTCCTGATACTCCACCAGGCCGGCCAGCCTCGTCACGGGAACGATCCCGCCCTCTCCATCTCCCATTTCCATCTCCTCCCGTCGAAAGGAACCATCCGGACGCCTCAGGCCTCCAGGAAGGCTGCAGGCTCCTCCCAGTGCGCACCGAAAACGAACCTGGCCAGCGGGTTCCTCACCCTCGGCTCCAGATCGCGCGAGGCTAGATCGGCGGGGAGCCCGCCGGGGTGGCCGGGTCGGCCCACTGCCATCCCGGTGATCGCGTCGAAGCCCTCGGGGATGCCGAACAGCTCTCGTGCCCTGTCGGGGAGTATGCCGGACATCTGGTGCACGAACAGCCCGCGCGAGGTCGCCTCGACGAGGATGTTGGCCGATGCGAGGCCGAGGTCGTGGAGGGCGGTGCCGTTCTCCCTGCCGTTGCGCGAGAAGCGGCGGGATGCCACGCCGAGGGCCAGCACCGGGGCGAAGGCCGCCCAGACCCTGTTGCCGTCGACCAGGCATGACAGCACCTTCTCGAAATGCTCCGGATCCGCCCGCCTCGCGACGATGTATCTCCAGGGCTGTTCGTTGTATGCCGAAGGCGCCCATCTTGCGGCCTCGAACAGGGATTCCAGGTCGGCATCCGGAACCGGCCCGGAGTCGAACGCGTACGGGCTCCACCTCTCCGCTACTAGTGCATGGATGGGGTGATCCGACGAGGCCATCTTCACAGACGGGGACCCGGACACTTCGACCTCCCTTTTTAGCAGATCGGCACCTTCCCTCCGACTATGGGGCCGGTGGTCTGGCATGGGAACCCGGGCTGGATTAGGTTTCCCCGGCAGGGAGACGGACCCGAGAAAGAAAGGCCCGAAATGACCGCATTCGCGGATGAGATAAGGCAGGGCATCCCGGCGTCGATTCCGGACATGCCCCCCGAGGCCCCCGGGATCAGCCACGCCCCGGCCAGGCCGCAGGTGCTCGACAGGAGGGGCAGGGAGCTGGCCCTCGCCAACGCCCTCCGCTACTTCCCCGCAGAGTGGCATGGCAGGCTCGCGCCGGAGTTCGCCCGCGAACTGGCGGTGGACGGGCGGATCTACATGCGCCGCTTCAGGCCGTCATACGAGATGAAGGCCCGCCCCATCGGCGAGTACCCCGCGAAGTGCCGTCAGGCCGCCGCGATCATGCTGATGATCCAGAACAACCTCGACCCGGCCGTGGCGCAGCATCCGTACGAGCTGGTCACGTATGGCGGGAACGGCACCGTATTCCAGAACTGGGCGCAGTACCTGCTCACGATGCAGTACCTGTCGGAGATGACGGGAGAGCAGACCCTCGCGCTCTACTCGGGACACCCCATGGGCCTCTTCCCGTCGCATCCCGACGCGCCCCGAGCGGTGGTCACCAACGGGATGGTCATACCCAACTATTCGTCCAGGGCGGACTACGACAGGATGTCCGCCCTCGGAGTGACATCCTACGGCCAGATGACCGCGGGCAGCTTCATGTACATCGGCCCCCAGGGCATCGTGCACGGCACGACCATCACCCTCCTGAACGCCGGCCGTCTCTATCTCGGGCTCGAACCCGGCAGGAACCTCTCGGGGAAGGTCTTCGTGACATCCGGCCTGGGCGGGATGAGCGGAGCCCAGGCAAAGGCCGCGGTGATAGCGGGTGCCGTCTGCGTCGTGGCGGAGGTGAACGGGTCGGCCCTCCGGAAGAGGCAGGACCAGGGCTGGCTGATGGAATCCGACGACGACCTGGACAGGATCATGGCCAGGATGGAGAAGGCGCGGGCGTCGGGCGAGGCCCTGTCCCTGGGCTACCTGGGCAACGTCGTCGACCTCTGGGAGAGGCTGGCCGCCGAAGGCTGCCCCGTCGACCTCGGCAGCGACCAGACTTCCCTGCACGCGCCGTACACCGGAGGCTACTACCCCGCCGGTCTCTCGTTCGAGGAGTCGAACCTGATGATGACGGCCGATCCTGCCGGATTCAGGGAGGCGGTCGGCGCATCGCTCCGCAGGCAGGTGGCGGCGATCAACAGGGTCGCCGGGGCCGGCATGGCATTCTGGGACTACGGAAACGCATTCCTGCTCGAGGCTTCGAGAGCCGGCGCCGAGGGCATCCTCGGGGAGGACGGCTCCTTCTCGTATCCATCGTACGTCGAGGACATCATGGGCCCGGTCTGCTTCGACTACGGCTTCGGCCCCTTCCGCTGGGTCTGCTGCTCGGGCAGCGACGACGACCTCGACGCGACCGACCGCATCGCCGGCGAGGTGCTCTCGGGGATGGCCTCGGAAGCCCCTCCGGAGACCCGGCAGCAGCTCCTGGACAACCTCCTGTGGATCAGGCAGGCGAAGGTGAACCGGCTGGTGGTGGGTTCGAGAGCGAGGATCCTGTACGCCGACCATCCCGGTAGGATCGGGATCGCGCTGGCCTTCAACGACGCCGTTGCCCGTGGGGTCGTCTCCGGCCCGATAGTCCTCGGGCGCGACCACCACGACGTCTCAGGGACGGACTCGCCATACCGCGAGACCGCTAACATCAGGGACGGCAGCTCGTTCACCGCCGACATGGCTGTACAGAACGTGATCGGAGACTCGTTCAGGGGCGCGACCTGGGTGTCGCTGCACAACGGCGGCGGCGTGGGCTGGGGCGAAGTGACCAACGGAGGGTTCGGCCTGCTGCTCGACGGATCGCCGGAGGCGTCGCGCAGAGCCTCCTCCATGCTGTCGTGGGACGTGGCCAACGGCCTCGCGAGGAGGGCCTGGGCCAGGAACCCCGGCGCGGTGTTCGCAGTATCGCGAGCAATGGAGTCTGACGGGGCCATGCGGGTCACGCTGCCCGTGCCCGCCGACCCGAAAGCGGTGTCCGCGGCCCTGGACGGCGTCTAGGGGGAGGCCCTCCCGAGCGCGGACCTGACAGCGGCCTCCAGCTCCTCCCCCTCGAAGGGGATTCTGCCGGAAATCACGGCCGCGAGGCCGTCATCCAGGTTCACCAGGACCTGAGGACCTGGTTCGGGGGAGGCGCTTCCCGCGAGATGCGAGAGCCTCCTGCCCATCACGCGCGCGAACCTGACGTGGAGCCCCGGGTGGTCATGCTCGAGCAGCCCCGCGGCCTGTTCGAGCTCCTCCCGGGACGGTGCGCTCACAGGTAGAGGTCCCTCTCCCCCGCCTTGATGCGTTCGAGGTATCCCGCCACGATCTCGCGCGGCCCGTCGACCGGGAGGGACTCCAGCTCCTTCTCGAGGAGCACCCAGCCCTTCTCCCTCGTAGCGGGCGAAGCGTAGTCGAGCAGGTATTCGGCGAAGGTCAGCACGGCGTTGGGCATGCAGAAGCCCTGGATCTTTCCGGACTTCGAGAAGCCCATGAAGCAGCCGCCGGTGCGCCCGCACCTGTAGTCGGCGGTGCAGAAGCTCGTGATCATGCCCATGTCCACCAGCTCGCCCACGACCTCGTCCAGGGACCTCGGGTCGGACAGCATGAACTGCTGCTTCTCGCCCTTGATCGTGCCCGACGAGTAGCCGCCTATGCCGATGTTCGACCCGGCGTCGATCTGCGTGACGCCCACCGGGATGACCTCTCGTCTGATCTCCGCCGGCTCGCGCGCCGTCAGGATCAGGCCGGTGTACGGCACCGAGAGCCGCAGCACCGTGACGAGCTTCTTGAACTGCTCGTCGCTGACGCGGTGTGCGGGGTTCTCGGTGTACGGGGTGTTCAGAGCCGGTTCGAGCCTCGGGAAGCTGATGGTGTGGGGACCCACGCCTCCGAAGTACTTCTCCAGGCTCATGGTGTGGAGAAGCAGTGCCATGACCTCGAACCTGTAGTCGTAGAGCCCGAAGAGGGCGCCGATCGCCACGTCGTCTATGCCGGCCTCCTGGGCCCTGTGGAGGGCGTAGAGGCGCCATCTCATGTCGCCCTTGACTGTGTCGGCGGGATGGAGCCTCCGGTAGGTGGCGGGATGGTAGGTCTCCTGGAAGACCTGGTACGTCCCGATGCCCACCTCCTTGAGCTTCCTGTAGTCGTCGACGCACAGGGGCGCGGCGTTCACGTTGACCCTGCGGATCTCTCCGCCGCCCTCCTTCACCGAGTAGGCGAGGCGGATCGTGTGGGCGATGAAGTCGGCCCCCGAGCGCGGGTGCTCGCCGTACACCATCACGAGGCGCTTGTGGCCCTTCCGTATCAGGGCGAGGATCTCTTCGCGGAGCTGCCCGTCGGTGAGGCTCGACCTCTGCGTCTCCCGGTTCGAGCTCCTGAATCCGCAGTACTCGCAGTTGTTCACGCAGTAGTTGGATACGTAGAGCGGGGCGAAGAAGACTATCCTGCGCCCGTAGACAGACTGCTTCACCTTCAGACCGGCCTCGTACATCCGCTGCCAGAGCCCCTCGTCCCGGCAGTTCAGCAGCGCGGCCGTCTCGGAGGGATCGAGACGCGCCAGGGACAGGGACTTGTCTATGATGTCGCCGATCCTCGCGGGATCAGGGCTGGAATTGTGTTCGAGTTCCGACCCGATCAGGGCTTCGTCCACGAAGTCCCTGCCGTTCTCGAGATACTTCTCGTCCTCGGCGGAACGTATCACCCCCGAGACCCATGCGTCGCCGCTCATCGATAACCGCCGTTCGGGTGCTGACTTCGTGGCACCATGCCGCTGCCTGACCAGTGTAATATAATGTGGCCGTCGGGGCGCGGGTTCCCGCTTCGACGGGAGGAGGGGCGCCGTGTGGAAGACCGTTCTGTTCGATCTCGACGGCACGCTCCTCGACTATGCCGGGGCGCGCCGGGCCGCCCTAGACGAGAGCCTCTCCGAATTCGGCCTCGAGGCGCCGGACCCCGTCGGCAACGCTCTCCTGGCCTTCCTCGACTCCGATCCGGTCCAGGCCATCGAGGCTTGCAGACCCGGGGCGCCGGCCACTAGCGATCCCTCGCTGCGCTCCATCTTCCCGCTCCGTGACAGGGTCGACTGCCCGGTCTTCCTCGACGCCTTCTTCCGGGCCCTTTCGCGACAGCACGGGCTGATCGACGGCGCGCTCGAGACCCTCGAGGCGGTCAGGCCCGGGCGCAGGCTGGCGGCCGTGTCCAACGGGTTGGGGCCCGTGCAGAGGGCGCGCCTCGCGGATGCCGGACTGATGCAGTATTTCGACGCTCTCGTGATAAGCTGCGAGGTGGGGATGGCCAAGCCCGACCCGGCCTTCTTCCGGGCTGCCCTCAAACTCCTGTCCTCCTCGAAGGAGGATGCCGTCGTGGTAGGCGACGGTGCGGCAAGCGACATGGCCGGCGCGCAGGCCGCCGGCATCGATTTCGTGTACTTCAGACCCGACGGGGTGTTCGCACCCTCGGGCCGGTGGATCGCGAGGATAACCGGCCTGAGGGATCTGCCAGGCCTCCCGGGCTTCCGGGAGTAACGGGCCGGCGCAGCCGGCTTCAGGAGGGGAACATGAGGTTGGCGGTACTGCTGTCCATCCTGGCCGCATTCTCGGCCTTCGCGGGCTACTCGGAGTTCGGCATCCACGGCGGGCTCTTCTTCCCGACCGGTGACGCCGGCGATGCCTACAACACCTGCCCCGAGATAGGCGGGCAGTTCCTCATGCACATGCCGATGTTCGCCATCGAGGCCAGCCTGGGCTATGTCTTCCTCCAGCCCGACCTGGACATCGACGACTACTCAGGGCACATCATCCCCGTGATGGCAGGCCTCCGCACCTACAGCGGCACCGTGTTCTACGGCGGCGGGCTCGAGCTCGACGCCTACAGCGCGAGCTGGAGCACCCCCTCGGGGGATGTCGAGGCCAGCGAGAGCGACCTCGGCGCCTACGGCAATCTCGGCACCACTCTCCCGCTGGGAGGGACGAAGCTCGAGCTCTCCGGCAAGCTCCACTGGATGGACTTCGACGACATGTGGCTCTCGGCCCAGGCCGGCATCTACTTCTAGATCATCCTGTCCGATTGCGAAGAGGGGGGGCCGCCCGGCCGGGGCCGCCCCCCCCAAC